>DMQJ01000438.1:0-5866 GCA_003455715.1 Acidimicrobiaceae bacterium
CGGCCTCGGCGAGGCACTCACCGCGCTGGCGGTCGCCGCAGCACCCACGCCCGCCACCATGGCCCGGCATGCCCCCGTTGCCACCTCCGTTGCCACCCGGCTGGTCGACGAGGCAGCGGCGAAGCAGCGGCTGCGTTCCGTCGGTGTCGCCGTGCCCGACGGCATCGTGGTGGGCTCCGCCGAGGAGGCCGTCGTTGCATCTCACTCACTTGGCTTTCCGGTCACCCTGAAGGCGCTCGGCCTCGCGCACAAGAGCGAAGCCGGTGCCGTGCGCGTCGGGCTGCGCGACGTCGAGGCGCTGCTTGCTGCGATGGCGTCGATGCCCACCACTGGGTCCGGCTACCTCGTGGAGGCAACTGTCACCGATGTGGTTGCGGAGGTGCTCGTTGCGGTGCGGCGCGACCCGCCCATCGGGTGGCTGGTCACCGTGGGGCACGGAGGCGTTACCACCGAACTGTGGAGCGACGTGGCGCACCTGCTGGCACCTGTCAGCAGAGATGAGGTCATCGGTGCCCTGGAACGGTTGCGGAGCGCCCCTTTGCTTCGCGGTTTCCGAGGTCGTCCACCAGCCGACGTCGACAGCGTGGCCGACCTCGTCGTGCGACTCGCCGACGCGGTGGTGGGCAGCGACATCGTCGAGGTCGAACTCAATCCGGTGTTGGTGGGCACGCGCGGCGCAGTGGCCGTCGACGCACTGATGACTGTGGAGGACAACTGACATGACCGGATTTCACGTTGAGATCACCGACGGAGTTGCCACCGTCACCATCGACCGGCCGAAGGCCAACGCCATCGACTCCGTCACCAGCCGAGCGCTCGGCGAGACGTTCCTCGCCTTCGAGCACGACCCCGCCGTGAGGGTGGCCATCATCACCGGTGCCGGCGAGCGCTTCTTCTGCGCCGGCTGGGACCTCGGGGCCGCGGCCGATGGTGAGAGCTTCGATGTCGACAATGGCGTTGGAGGCTTCGGGGGCTTTCCCGACCTTCCCGGTCGTACCACGCCGGTGATCGCTGCGGTCAACGGAATGGCCGTGGGCGGAGGCTTCGAGATCGCAATGGCGGCCGACCTCGTCGTGGCCGCCGAGCACGCCCAGTTCTTCCTGCCCGAGGCGCGCCTGGGCATGCTGCCCGACGCCGGCAGCGTGCGACTGCCTCGCCTCCTTCCTCCGCACATCGCCCGAGAGGTGCTGTTCGCAGGGAAGCGGTTGAGCGCCGACGACGCAGCCCGTTTCGGCCTCGTCAACCGCGTGGTGAACGCAGTCGATCTCCTCACTGCCGCACAGGAGTTGGCGCGTGAGGTAGCGCAGGCTGCCCCGCTCAGCGTTGCGGCCATCCTCGACATCGAACGCAGGGCTGCCCACCTCGACGCCATCGAGGCCATCCGGGCGATGCGCGACTGGCCCTCGTATCGCGCATGCATCGACTCCGACGATGCTCAGGAGGGCACTGCAGCGTTCAACGAGAAGCGGCCTGCGCGTTGGACGGGCCGCTGAAGCACCGACACCGTCAGGGGTGCGATTCGATCCCCAGACCCACGGGTACGTCCTCGTAGTCCACCGTCCACAGTCGGGCCGCATACTGCGAGTTCACGCCGCTGCAGCGCCACCCGAGCAGTCGCTGGGCCGTCGGCGACAAGTGCTCCACCTCCGACCACGACGTGCCGAGCGGACCCGCCTCCTCCGGCGTGAGCCAGCCGAGCACGTACGACAAGTGGAGGCCGTACCGCCACTCATCGGTGGTGGCGTTTGCACCTGCGCCATGCAACACCCTGCCGGTGTAGATCATCCCGCTCCCCGCTGGCATCACCGCTTGACAGATCTCGTCGGGCTGCGGTTGCCGCGAGTAGTCGTCCCAGCGGTGGCTTCCCGGCACCACTCGGGTGGCGCCAGCCTCTGCCGTGAAGTCGGAGATCGCGAACATGCAACTCACCGTGGCCTCGGGTGAGTCAGGGCGGCACAGGGTGGGCCAGTTGTCGGCGTCGCGGTGGATCCACTGGGCACGTTCGCCTGGGCCGACGATCATCATCTGCCCCGTGTTCATCCAGTAGTCCTCGCCCCATGGCAGCAGCATTGCATCGGCCACGCCGAGGTAGAACGGATCGGTGAGGATGTCGATGAAGGCAGGGCTGCGATGGGCGAGGCGGGTGAACCGTTTGGTGGTGCGCCCCCAGAACCGTTGCACCGCATCACTCGATGCCACCGACCCGGCCCGATGGCCCGACGCGTGAGCTTCCATGTCGGTGCGGAACCGTTGCAGCGTGGCCGATGGCAGAAAGTCGCGCACGATCACCCCACCGTCGCTCGCCAGCACCTCGAGCACCGCATCGACACCGTCGGACTTCGAGATCTGTTGCAGCGCGACCATCAGTTGAAGCTCCCATCGGCGAAGAGGGCTGACGCTCGGGTGACGAGATGTGCGGCCATCGCCGCCATCCGTTCCACGTTGGCGGCGTAGAGCGCGCCATCGTCGGAGGTGTGGGCGACCGACAACGTCCACGATTCGCTCTTGCCCCACGGTGGCAGGAAGACGCCGTTGTTGAACTGCACCAGGAAGTGCAAATGGCTGAAGGCGGTCGAAATGGCGAGGAACTCGCGATAGTTGGTGGCGGGTCGATCGCTGAACACCACCGACCCCTTGAAGCCGTGCACCATGCCGTAACTGGGAATGCCGTGCGCAGTGAGCGCTGCCTGCGAGTCGGCCAGCATGCGCCGCCCCAACGCCTCAGCGCGGTCGTACTGCTCGGGGGTGAGCACCTCGGTGAGCGTTGCCCGTGCTGCCGCCATGGTGAGCGGGTTGCCGTTGAAGGTACCGATCTGGTCGTAGGTGCCGTCGGTGATGGCCCCCATGACCTCCTCAGTTCCGCCGATGGCCCCGCACGGCACTCCCCCGCCAAGCGCCTTGGCAAGACACACGATGTCGGGGGTGACGCCGAACAGCTTGGTGGCTCCCCCAGGGTGCACGACCAGACCCGTCTTCACCTCATCGAAAGCAAGCAACACGCCATGCGTCCGAGTGAGTTCGCGCACGCCCTCCAAGTATCCGGGCAGCGGCGGAATGATGCCGGCGTTCATCAACATCGGTTCGAGGATCATTCCGGCCACCTGGCCGCGACGTTCGGTGAGCACTCGATCGAGCGCGGCAAGGTCGTTGAACGGAACGATGCGCACGAGGTCGGCCATGCCCTGTGGCACGCCTGGCCCGGGCACCCGTGCCGGGTCGTCGGCCGGGCCGAGTGCGTCGAGCGAGCGGAAGATCGACACCATCGCCGCGTCGTGATGGCCGTGGTAGCTGCCTTCGATCTTCACCACCAGGGGCCGTCCGGTGATGGCGCGCATCAGGTGAAATGCATCCATGGTGCTTTCCGAGCCGGAGTTGTTGAACCGCCACTTCGGCAGCCCGAACCGCTCGGCGAGGTTCTCGGCAACGACGATTGCGTCTTCGGTGGGCTGGGCGAAGTGCGTGCCCAACTCCACACGCTCCTGCACAGCCCGCACCACCGCCGGGTTGGCGTGGCCGACGACGTTCACCCCGTAGCCGGCATGCACGTCGACGTACTCGTTGCCGTCGACGTCCCACACGTGCCCACCCTTGCCGTGACTGACCCACACGGGAAGGGGACGGGAACTCGCCCAACTGGAGCACACTCCGCCAGGCATCGACTGTTGGGCACGGGCCCACATCGCAGCGGTGCGTGGCATTCGAGCCTCGAAGCGGGCTTCCTCGGCACGGATCAGGTCGTCGAGCGAACTGCTCGTGGTGATCCCCATGGGGTCCACGGTAGCGCACTTGACTGATCGGGTGTTCAGCCTTCGCTAGTCTCGCCACAAGGGGACCACTCAGGAGGCCGTGCCATGCCGGACCACACCCACACTCTCACCCGCCACGACTACCTCAGCGACGAGGTGTTCGAGATCGAGCGGGAGCGCATCTTCCATCGGGGATGGTTTCTGGTTGGCCGAGGCGACTCACTGCTCACCGGCAACCGTCGAGTGGTCGACGTCGCGGGCGAGAGCGTGCTGGTGGTACGCGACCTCGATGGCACCGTGAGGGCATTCGCCAACGTCTGCCGCCATCGAGGCGCCAAGTTGTGCGATGGAGCAAGCGACAGTCGCCAGGGCTCGGTGATGTGCCCCTACCACGCGTGGACGTACGCACTGGATGGTGCACTCATCGCCACGCCACACCTCAGCGCCGACGAGGTTGATCGATCATCGTTGCCGTTGTGGCAATACCACGCTCATGAGTGGGAGGGCTTTCTGTTCGTCAGCCTCGCCGCCGCCCCTCCTCCGTTCCACGAGTGGCTCGCCGACGACGCCGCCGAGTTGCTCCGCCTCGAGCGATTCCGATTCGGCGAGCTGGTGGTCGGAGCACGGAGCGAGTGCGACATCGCAGCCAACTGGAAGATCGTTGTCGAGAACTACCAAGAGTGTCTGCACTGCGCGTTGGTGCACCCCGAACTGGTGGAGGCCGTGCCCATCTACCGCACCGGTTGGGTCACCGACCGCACGCGCGACGACGGCGGGGTCACCTTCGTCAGCGCAGGCGGCTTCGCATTCGACCGGGGCCCCCAACTGCCGTTGCTGCCAGGCGTCGACGGTACGGATGCCACCTCGTACTACGGCGGCACCATCTTCCCCAACGGGTTCATCGACGTCGCCGGTTCGAGCGCGATCCTTTCCACCCTGTACCCGAAGGGTCCGCACTGCACCACGATGGTGATGGAGTACCTCTTCGCGCCAGACACCTTGGCCGACCCCTCCCTCGACATTTCAGGGGTGGTCGAGTTCAACGACCTCGTCGCCGCGCAGGACAACATGGTGTGCGAGCGGGTCCACCAGGGGGTCTCGTCGAAGGCATTCACCCACGGAGTGCTCACCACGAAAGACGAGTACGTGGTGCACTTCACGCACCACTACCTGCAGCGTCGCGGGCCTCTCGACTGACGAAGTGATGTTCGCCTATGGGGCGAGCACGCGCATCGAGTCGTGGCTGAAGAGCAGACCCACGTGGTCGCCCACCGACGGCAACGGCGAGCCATCGTTGGGGAGCACCACGTGCAACGACTGATCGAGCACTGATGCAGTGACATGCGTGACCGGACCGGCGAACACGACGTCGGTGACGGTGCCGCCGATCGTTGCATCGTCGAGCGCGACGATGCGTATCCGTTCGGGACGAAGCAGCACGGTGCAGTCGCCGACGACGCCGCTCGAGGCGGTGGGAACGCTGGCACCGAGCAGATCGACGCCTCCTCCGTTGGCGTGCGCCGGCACCAGGTTGGCGAGGCCGAGAAAGTCGGCCACATAGGTGCTGACCGGCATGTCGTACACGTCGTGTGGAGTGCCCACCTGCTCGACTCGGCCCGCATTCATCACGGCGAGTCGGTCGCTCATGGTGAGCGCCTCCTCCTGATCGTGGGTGACGTAGACGAAGGTGATGCCCACCTCGCGATGCAACGCCCGCAACTCATCCTGCAAGGTGCGGCGCAGCTTGGCGTCGAGAGCCCCGAGCGGTTCGTCGAGCAGCAGCACCTTCGGACGCAGCACCAGCGAGCGGGCCAGCGCGACCCGTTGCTGCTGGCCGCCCGACAACTGGTGCGGTCGACGCCGTTCCAGCCCCTCTAGCCGCACGAGGGAGAGCGCTTCTGCGACGCGCCGACGAGCTTCGACCTTGTCGACGTCGAGGAAGCGAAGCCCGAACGCCACATTGTCGGCGACCGTGCGATGAGGGAACAGGGCATAGCTCTGGAACACCGTGTTGACCGGCCGACGTTCGGGCGGCACGCCACCCATGTCGACGCCGTCGATCCGAATCGACCCATGCTCGATCGCCTCGAACCCGCCGAGCATCCGCAGCGTGGTGGTCT
>DMQJ01000438.1:6086-6479 GCA_003455715.1 Acidimicrobiaceae bacterium
TCTTCCCGCAACCCGATGGCCCGAGGAGCGAGAAGAACTCGCCAGCAGCGATGTCGAGGCTCACTTCATGCAGTACCTGCTGTTCGCCGTACCACTTCGAGATGGCATCGATCTCAATGTGACCGCCTCCCGGCATACGTCCCCCCTCGGCTGACTCGCAGTTCAGGAAACCGTAGCGTGCTCGGAGAGGGACAGAGTTCCCTGGCGAAGACCGAACAGTTGGAGTAATCAATGCACTGACGAGGAGGAGGTGGCGGATGTCCGCTCCCGGATGGCAGCCCGACCCAGCGGGACGCTACGAGTACCGCTGGTGGAATGGAGTTCATTGGACCGGCGACGTGGTGCAGCACGGCGTCCCGACGGTCGACCCGTGGCCGGTCGAGCAGGTGGGCC
>DMQJ01000437.1:0-745 GCA_003455715.1 Acidimicrobiaceae bacterium
GACTGCTTCGCCGACCGCGACGCCCGCGGCTTGGGGAGCGGCGGTTCGGCGGCTGCCCAGTCGTCGTCGGTGGCAAGGTCGTAGAGCACCGGCGACGGCGGAGGCAACTCGTTGGTGGCATCGCGCTCGCTGCGCAGCGTGGACATGTTGTTGAACGTGGAGCGCACGCGCCGCCCGAGGGGTACTGCGACGGCGCCCACACCCTTGGCCGACTGCTGGAAGAGGGTGCGCACCGACGCCCGGGTAATGAGCATGACGCCACCGAGGAAGAGGGCGGCCAGCACGACGATGGCCCCGGCATCGGCCAACAGCGACCGCAACGGCTCACCCACCATCGCCCCGAACCAACCACCTGCGCGGTCGAGCGAGTCGAACCCGTCGTCGGCTCGACGCACCACGTGCAGCACGCCGAGGATGCTGAGCCCCGTGACCGCCCAGCCGATGGCCAGACGGAACCGGTGGCCACTGCGTCCCTTGCGCACCAGCGCCACGCCGACCCCCACCAAGCACACCGGCACCACGTAGCGACCCAGACCGGTGAACCACCCGACCACCGTGCTGAGACCGCGACCGAGCGGGCCGGCGAGCTCGAGATAGATGGCGAGGCCGAAGAGCACGCCTGCACCGATGAGCCCGATGCCCCACAGTTCGTCCTCGCGACCCTCGACGGCCTCTCGCAGCTCTGCCCCTGCCTGGTCGCGACGCGAACGCGCATCGGGAGCCGGGCGCGCCCCGCGGCTGGGGG
>DMQJ01000437.1:920-10616 GCA_003455715.1 Acidimicrobiaceae bacterium
CCGGGCGCGCCCCGCGGCTGGGGGTGGGGGTGGGCTCGGCTCGGGAGCGGCGATTCTTCTGGCCGTAGGTGGTCATGGCAGTAGCCACGGTACCAAGGGGGTGCGCGCCAGATGAGGCACTTCGTCAGCGGCGGATCGGCTACTGTCGGCCACGGAGTTCTACGGGAGGTCTCATGTCGGAGGAAATGGTCGACGTCGTGCTGTCGCACGCAGGGCAGACGCGACGAGCGTTCATCGCCAAGTTGGTGCTCGGTTCGGCTGCGTTTGCAGCGCCCGTCGTCGCCTCCTTCACCATCGGCGGCAGCGCGGCCCCTCGCCGCTCCCCCATCCAGCCAGCCGACCAGGAGCCGATCCTGATCGATTGCGGCCCCAACTCCACCGATGAGGCGTGCAACACCATCGACGAGGGTCCCAACACGGTCGACGAGGGCCCCAACACAGTCGACGAGGGCCCGAACACAGTCGATGACGGTTGCAACACCACTGAGGGAGAGCCCTGCGACGACGACTCCGGCTCGGGCGTTCCCGGCGGTGGCGGCATTCCCGCCACCGAGTGAACCGCCGCGACGTCGTGTCGCCCCCGCTGCTCGGCGCGGCCATCATCGTCAAGAACGAAGCCGACCATCTTGAGCGGTGCCTCACGTCGCTGCGCGGCGTGTGCGACCAAGTCGTCGTTGTCGACACCGGCAGCGCTGACCGCTCGGTGCAGGTAGCCGAACGCCACGGAGCCGTCGTGGGCCACTACCCCTGGGACGGCAACTTCTCGGCAGCTCGTAACACCGCGCTCGACCTGCTCACCGCCGAATGGGTGCTGTACATCGATGCCGACGAGGAGGTGCAACCCGGCGACATCGCAGCGTTCCATCACCAGCTCCGCCATGCCGACGGCATCATCACGTTCACGGTGCGCTTCGCAGCCCGCGTGGGCTGGACGCCCTACTGGGAGTACCGGTTGTGGCGGCACCGGCCCGACATTCGCTTCCGCAATCGCATCCACGAGACGCATGTGCCCGATCTACGCCGCATCATGCGCACCGAGCATCTGCGCGAAGCACGCAGCCTGCTGTCGATCCAGCACTACGGCTACGAGGGCGACCAGACCCACAAACACCACCGCAACCGGCCCCTGCTCGAACAGCAGGTGATCGACAGTCCCCGACGGGTGTATCTGTGGAACCACCTCGGGCAGGTGTACGACGGGCTGGGGATGCAGGCCGAGGCCGAGGCCGCGTGGAGGCACGGTGTGGAGATCGTGCGTGTCGACGGGCTGAAGGAGACCGTCGACATCCTCGTCTACGGCTCGCTCGCCCTGCACCTGTTGCGCAACCGACGCAGCGCACGAGCGGTCATCGACGAAGGACTGGCGCTCGACGACGACCACTACACCCTCATCCTCGCCGACGCTCGTCAACGGGCGCTCGACGGCGACTTCGAGGCAGCCGTGACGTCGATCGACCGCCTCATCAGCGCAGGCACGTCGCTCGACCATCAGTCGCTCGCGTACAACGCAGCCATCTTCGGCCCCTGGGCGTGGCAGTTGCTCGGCGAGAGCCTGTTCGAACTCGGCAGATATCAGCAGGCGGCAGAGGCGTTCACCGAAGCCGTCCACCACGGGGCGCCCGAAGTGGAGATGCGCACCAAGGCAACGCTGTGCCGATCGCTGGCGGGTTCAGGCGATGAGTTGCTCGGCGCGCAGTGACGCCATCACCGTGGCCACCTCTGCCGTCGGCGCCTCGTCGAGCCCGAATGCCTGCTGTACCAGCGCGACGATCTGCTCGTCGCTGTTTGCTCCGGTGCACAGCTCGAAGATGAGCGCAGCGGTGACGTTGAGGTGGTGCACACGGCGGGTCTCGGGCTGGAACACCACCAGGCCGTCGTCGGTCTCGGTGATGTCGAGTCGCGGAACCTGGGCAGGGTGTGCAGCCATTGCCGCGAGTGTAGGCAGGCCCTGCATCCAATGATTCGCTACGCCTCCGAGTTCGACCACAGCGGCTACGCCGTCGCTGCCCGTCGTTACGTGCGCGCGCTCATCGCCGCCGGGGTGTCGCTGCACTGGGACCCGCTCGTCAACACGCACGACGGGCGCGTCCTCACCGACCGATCGGCGGCTGCCTCGTCGGCGTTGCGCGATCTCGCCGCCCAACCTCGCCTGCCACCGGGCTTCGAGGCCGAGGCAACGATTGCCCACTGCATGCCCATGTCGTGGCGCCGCCTCTTCGACGAACTCCCCTCACGCCGCCGCATCGGGCAAACGGTGTGGGAAACCGAGACCGTTCCGACGCGGTGGCATCGGGAACTCGACCCAGCCGACGAGCTCTGGGTGCCCACACGATGGAACGCCGACACGCTCCGACGCGGCGGCTGGACCAAGCCGTTGCATGTGGTGCCGCACATCGTCGACCTGGCGCCAACCGCTCCCCCGCCGCTCGATCTGCCCGACGACGTCACCGTGTTCGTCACCATCGCGGCGTGGGAGCAACGCAAACGACCCGACCTCACCGTCGAGGCATTCCTGCGTGCGTTCACGACCGACGACCCTGTGGTACTCGTCGTGAAGACCGGACCACGCGTGCAGTCGTGGTTCACCGCCTCGGCCGCCGAGCGAGCCACGTGGTGGCAGGTGATGCAGCTCGTCAAGCAGCACAGCAGGCCGGCAGGGGTGCACCTGGTGACCGAGGTGTGGACCGACGAGCACATGGCCGGCCTCGTCGATCGGGCAGACGCCTACATCACCCTCACCGCCACGGAGGGATGGGGGCTTGGCGCCTTCGACGCCGCGACCCGCGGCGTTCCGGTCGTGATCACCGGCTGGGGTGGCCAGCGCGAATGGCTCGCCGACGATGCCCCGTTCGTGGTGCCGTACCAGTTGGTGCCTGCCGACCACCCTGACCGCAGCATGTTCGAACCGGGGATGACCTGGGCTGCGGCCGACGTGGACGCAGCGGCCGCCATGCTGCGAGCAATCCACCTCGATCGTGGAGCGGCCCGCCGGGCGTCGGCGCCGATGGCCACCCGGTTGCAGCGCCAATACAGCCCCGAGGCCGTGGGATCGCTGATGAGGGAGGTGCTCGGTTGAGCAATGTGCTCGTGCTCACACCGGCGAAGAACGCCGCGCACGAGGCACCCGGCTTCGTCGACCGATTGCTGGCCCTCACCTACCCCCGCGAGCGGCTGTCGCTCGGCATGCTGGTGAGCGACAGCGACGACGGCACGGCCGACGCGTTCCGCCGTGAGACGCACCGCTTGGTCGACGGCGGCTGGCACGCGGTCGACATCTGGCAGCGCGACTTTGGCTATCGCATTCCCGAGGGCCTGCCGCGCTGGGCGCCCGAGATCCAGCTGGAACGGCGGCGCATTCTGGCGCTCAGCCGCAACCACCTGTTGTTCAACGCCCTCACCCCCGCCATCGACTGGGTGCTCTGGGTCGATGTCGACGTGGTGGAGTATCAGCCCGACATCATCGAACTACTGCTCGCGCTCGGCCGCGACATTCTGCAACCGCACTGCGTCACCGAGTGGGGTGGCCCAACGTTCGACCTGAACGCGTGGCGCGACCACGGACGCCTCCACCTCGACGATCTGCGCGACGAAGGCTTCCTCGTGCCGCTCGACGCAGTGGGCGGAACCATGTTGCTCGTGCGCGCCGATTGCCACCGCGACGGTCTCATCTGGCCCGCGTTTCGTTACGGGCTGGCGAACCCACGGGTCCGCACCGATCCGGCGCAGATCGGGCGACCCGAGCTGGGTGAGATCGAGACAGAGGGGTTGGGTGTGATGGCCCACGACATGGGCATCACGCCCTGGGGCCTTCCCCACGTGGAGATTCGCCACCGCTGAGCCGACACGCAGCCCGGCGCGTCAGCCGTTGGCGACCAGCCCCGCCACGAGGCTGTCGAACACCGTTGCCGCATAGCGCTGCTCGACGAGCGCCCGGCCAGCAGCGCCGACGGCGGCAGCCATCGATGGGTCGCACAGCACGGCATTGACCGCTTCCGCAAAGGCGGTCGGCGAGTCGGCCACCAATGCGTGCAGGCCGGGTTGGAACGTGAGCCCCTCCAGTGCTGCCGACGTGGCCACCACCGGACGGCCGTGTGCCCACGCCTCCAGCACCTTGATGCGGGTGCCGCTGCCCACGCGAATCGGGGCGATCGCCACCGTCGATGCGGCGTACTCCGGACCGAGATCGGCCACCAACCCGGCAACATCGACACCGGCGGTGTCGCCAAAACGCTCGCCACCTCGCCCGACGATGCGCACCATCGGGTGGCGTCCGCTGGCGAGCAGCAGCGGGTGTGCGGAACGGAGATACCACTCAAGCCCATCCACGTTCGGGCCGTACGTGAGGTTGCCGACGAACAAGATCGGCCCGCTCGCGGGCGGCGGCGACACATCAGCAGGCAGATCGACGCAGTTGGGCAGCACGACCACGCCGGGCAGCGCGTGCACGCCAGCGGCAACAAAGCGCGTCTCGGCATGCATGCGCAGTCGGCCGTACAACCGCTCGTACGCAGCGGCCAGCGCAGCGTTACCGCTGGCGTGGTGAAACGCGGCGTCGTCGTCGTCGAGGTCGACCACGAGCCGGGCCGCGGCGACTGCGGGCGAACTCGCTCGCAGCCCCACGACGAATGGCGCCAGGTACGCACGAAAGCACACGACGACGTCGAACGGAGGAGCCTGAGCGAAGTGACGAGCAGCTTCTGCACCCAACCACGGCGGGGCGGCCGCGGCCAACGGAACCCCACCGGACCCACTGTCGAAGGTTGCCATCGCAGTGCGCACCGCCGGCACTGCCATGCCCCGGATGGCGCCGGCGCGCACCTCATCGCCACTGGGCAGAGCCACCACGTGCGCATCCGCGGCCCCCACGCGTGCTCCCGGGTCGACCACCGGCACCACCAGCGTGCTCACGTCGCCAACCGCCGACAGCGCCCGCACCCATGCGGCGGAGCGATGGGCGAGGCCGCTGCCCACCAGACCTGGACGGATCGGGGTGACGAACAGCGCCCTCAGGTGACGACCACTTGCTACAGGGGGTCGACCGAGACGATGCCGCCATCGCCGTCGACCACGATGTCGAGCCCGCCGCCGCATTGGGCGACGCCGAGAACGGCGTACCGCACTGATCCTTGGCCGTCGCCGTTGACGTAGAACGTCTGCAGCACCAAGTCGGGCACCTCGTCCCGAACCGTGGCGAGCACGGTGGTCGGATCGAACGCCAACTGGTCGGCCGTGAAGGTGCCCCCCTGTGCAGCCTGACCCTCGGTGGAGGTGAGCCCACCATCGACGTAGATCCACTGTTGAGCGATGGTGCCGCCGCTGAGTGCGACGAACAGGTTCACCGCACGCGCCGTGGCGTTGACTTCGAAGAACTCTGGCGGCGCACCAAGTGCTCCTTCGAGCGCGTCGACTGCCTCGGCGATGCGACCCACCTGCGGCAGGTCGGTGTCGGGTTGGGCGGTGCCCGAGGGGGTGCAAATGGTGACGTCGGGCTGCTCGGTGGTGGCGCTCGATCCGTCATCGCTACACGCCCCCAGCACGACCACGCTGAAGGCTGCGAGCAGCGCCAGTCGGCGCCTCATGCCTCCATCACCACCGGAACGATCATCGGCCGACGCTTGGTGCGTTCGTTGACGAACTTGCCGGCGGCGCGGCGCACATCGCGCTCCAGCGACTCCACGTCGCGTACGCCGGAGGCCAGCGCGCGCTCTACGGCATCAGCCACCCGATCGCAGGCCTCATCGAGTAGGTCTTCGGCCTCCGGTGCGTACACCCAGCCGCGGGTGATGATCTCTGGGCCGGTGAGCACCTTGCCGGTCTCGATGTCGACGGTGACCACCACCACCACGACGCCTTCTTCGGCCAGCACCCGCCGGTCGCGCAACACGCCCTGGCCCACGTCGCCGACGATGCCGTCAACGTAGAGGTAGCCCGCAGGCACGCGACCACCGAGCTGCAGCCCATCGTCGGAGAGCTCGAGCACGTCGCCGTCTTCGCACACGAGCACGTGGTCGGCGGGCACGCCCATGAGCCTGCCAAGTTTGGCGTTGGCCATCATGTGTCGGTACTCGCCATGCACCGGAACGTAGAACTCGGGCCTGGTGATGTTGAGGTAGGTCTTGATCTCGTCGGCCTGGGCATGCCCGGTGGCATGCACGTCGGCCACCCCGCTGTGCACCACTTCCACCCCGGCGCGCAGGAGCCCGTCGATGACCCGGTTGACGTTGCCCTCGTTGCCCGGAATCGCATGGCTGGAAAGGATGACGGTGTCGTGCTCGCCCACCTTCACCCACTTGTTCTCGCCTCGAGCCAGCAGCGCCAACGCCGACATGGGCTCGCCCTGCGAACCGGTGGAGATGACGCACACCTCACCCGGCGTGTGCGTGTCGATGTCGTCGATGTCGATGAGCGACGACTCCGGTACCCGTAGCACCCCCAACTCGAGGCCCATCCGGACGTTCTTCTTCATGCTCAGACCGAGGGTGGCCACTTTGCGACCGGTGGCCACTGCGGCGTCGCAGATCTGCTGGATGCGATGCAGGTGGCTGGCGAAGCTGGCGGTGACGATGCGCCGACCGGCATGCTCGATGAACAACTGCCTCAGCACGCTGCCAACGCTGGTCTCGCTGGGGGCATGCCCGTGCTCTTCGGCGTTGGTGCTGTCGCACATCAGAAGGCGAATACCCGGCCCGGCGGCAAGCGCACCCAGCCGGGCCAGGTCGGTGCGGCGCCCGTCGACCGGGGTGAGATCGAGCTTGAAGTCGCCCGAGTGCAACACCACCCCCTGGGGCGTGTGCAATGCAATGGCGTGAGCATGCGGCACTGAGTGCGTGACCGCAATGAACTCCACGTCGAACGGGCCGATGTTGCGGCGTTCGCCGTCGGCCACCACGACCAGGTCGGTCTTGCCGAGCAGGCCGGCTTCCTCGATGCGGTTACGGGCCAACCCGAGCGTGACCGCCGAACCGAACACCGGGAAGCTGAGGTCGCGCAGCAGGTACTGCAGGCCGCCCACGTGGTCTTCGTGGCCGTGGGTGGCCACACAACCCACGATGCGCTCGCCGTTGTCGCGCAGGTAGGTGAAGTCGGGCAGCACGAGGTCGATGCCGTGCATGTCGGCATCGGGAAACATCAGCCCGCAGTCGATGAGCAGGATGCGACGATCGTCGCCCTCACCCTGCTCGACGGCCATGCAGTTGCGACCGATCTCGCCGAGGCCACCCAGGAAGATGATGCGGACAGGAGCAGCCATCGGGTCAGTCTGCCGGGCGATTGGGGAAGGCGTCGCGCCAACGCTGCAGGTTGGCGTGCACCTGGGGCGCCCGCTCCACCACGAACTGCGGTGCGGGGCCCATCGGCAACCGTGCTTCGCCCACGCCGAAGCCGAGGTGGCGCATCATGGCCTTCGTGGGAATGGGGTTGGGCGCGTCGTCGCCAGTCTCGAACGCAAAGCTCTCCAACAGGCGGGCATTCACCAGTCGGGCGCCAGCCGTGTCGCCTCGTTCCCAGCAGTCGAACAACTGCTGGTGGTCGGGCCCGGTCCAGTGCGTGGCGACACCCACCACGCCGACGATGCCGCTGGCGAGCAACGGAAGGGTCATGCCGTCGTCGCCGCTGTACACCTCGTAGCCCGCAGGCGCGTTGGCGATGACCGACGCGGTCTCCCCCGGATTGCCCGCAGCGTCCTTGAGGGCAACGATGGTGGGCACTTCACGGGCAAGCTTCAGCAGCAACGCACTGGCGATCTTGCGCCCGCTGCGCACTGGGATGTCGTACACCATCACGGGCAGGTCGCTGGCGGCGGCGATGGCCCGCATGTGGGCCTCGATGCCCGCCTGCGACGGACGGTTGTAGTACGGGCACACTGCAAGGATGCCGGCCGCTCCGAGCGCCTTCGCCTCATGGGTGAGGTGCACCGAGTGCGAGGTGTCGTTGGTGCCGGTGCCGGCCACCACCGGGATGCTGACGGCTTCGATGACGGCGGCGAACAGCGATAGGCGCTCGTCGTCGGTGAGCACCGGCGATTCGCCGGTGGTGCCGCTGATGACCAACCCGTCGTGTCCGTTGGCCTCCAGCCAGCGGGCGAGCCGACGGGCTTCATCGAGGTCGAGCGCCCCGTTGGCGTCGAACGGGGTCACCATGGCCGACAGCACACGTCCGAAGCGGGCCATCAGAACGATCCTTCCGCTGCGCGGTCGATGCCCTGGGTGAGAATGAGGTCTTCGTGCAACTCCATCCACACATCGTGGTAGCTGCCGCACATCACCCCGGTGAACATATTCGTTTCACCTGCGGCCACCCGCTGGCAGGTGTGCTCCAGCCGAGGCGCGTAGGGCGCCAGACGGGCCAGCACTGCACCCATCGCTGCCACTACCGGGCGGGCGGCCTGGTCGATGTCGCTCAACCGGGCGATGACCTCGGCGTCGTAATCGGCATCGGAGTGGTCGTTGGGTTCACCGTTGCGCAACTGCCAGTCGGCGCACAAGGCCTTGAAGCGATCGTTGAGGGCGAGGAACTCGTGATAGGGCCCCGAGAGAGCGGCAAGGTCGACCCCGGCCGTATCGGCCGACAGCGCCACCCGATGCTCCTCACGGCCAGCAGGGGTGAGCTGCCACAGCTGCCGAGCCTCGCGGAACATCGCCCACTCGCGGGCCAGCAACGACTGCAGGTGTTCCTCCACCACGTCAACGGGAAGGTCGGCCACCTCGGCAAGCACGTCGGCTTTGGCGAAACCCTTGATGCGCAAAGCATGGAACGTGCGGAAGAACGGGTCGCTAGCGAAAGTCATCGGTCGTCACGTTAGTGGACCAGCCCCTCAGGGCGAAGGTGGCTCAGCTCACGCCGAGGGCAGCCAGTTCGGCCCGCGCGCTCCTCAAGGCGTGGTGAGTGCGTGACTTCACCGTGCCCACTGGCACTCCGAGCGACTCGGCCACCTGGCGTTGCGGGGCGTCGGCCCAGAACAGGAGGTCGATCAGGTGGCGCTGCGCCGGAGTGACCCCGCCGAGCGCGACTCGCACCACTTCGCGCCGGATGACGGTGTCGTCGACCGCCGTCGTCTCGCAGACGGGTGCGGCCTCCGCTCGGCGCAGCGCGTCGGCGGCACGTCCGCCCCGGCGTTGTAGGTCGGTCGCCAGGTTCCGGGCAATGGTGAACAGCAAGGAGGGCACGGAGCCACGTGCGGGGTCGAACGCCGCGGCCCCTCGCCACAGGCGCAGAAACGACTCCTGCACGATGTCTTCTGCGTGCCCTGCGTCGCCGACACGACGCAGGATCCAGGTGAAGAAGGGCCGGTGATAACGCCGGTACAGCTCCCTCACCGCTTCCTCCGACGTTTTCGGGCCCGCCAGAGCAGCCATGAGTTCGGCATCGGTGTGTTGGCGGCTGCGGAACTGCATGCCTGGCATCGTCCGCGACCTGCGCCGCAAAGACATCAGTAGGTCGCGGGCCGAGTTCTACGATGCCGCCATGCCGGAACCCCGAGGGCGCGACGAACTCTTGGCGCGGCTGTCGGGCCCATTGGCGCTCGCCGCCGCTGGCACGGGCACCTGCACGCTGCTCGAGGGTTCTCCGGGCATCGGCAAGACCACGGTCCTCGACGCGCTTGCTCAGCGCGCCCAGCGCCGCTACGGAATGGCCGTCGCCCGCGCACGAGCCGACGAGTCGGCGGCCCCGCGGCCGTTCGGGTTGTGGGTCGACGCG
>DMQJ01000436.1:0-2300 GCA_003455715.1 Acidimicrobiaceae bacterium
GGGCAGCGCGGCGTGCACGTCGTACACGGTGCGCACGGCAACCGCATGGATCCCCCGCCCGCTGTAGCCCCCGCCGCCGGCCCCCAGCACCGGCGCGCCGGTGAGTGGATCGAGCACCATGCCGAGCAGTGTGTTCACCAACGTGACCACTTCCGACCCAGCCTCGGCAACAGCCGACGCGACCTCCACCACTCGGTCGGTGTTGGGACTCAACTTCGCCCATCGCGGCCGACCGGCCGCTGCAGTTGCGGCGATCACCTCAGCCGACAGCACGGGGTCGTGCGCAAAGATGCCGCGGCGGCCCTCGAGGTTGGGACAGCTGAGGTTCACCTCCACGGCCACCACCTGCGCAGGCGCGTCGGCGAGCTGTTCGGCCGCCCGGCGGTAGTCGTCGACCGATCGCCCCCAGATGCTGGCCACCACGCGGGCACCGGTGGCCAACAGTGCAGGCAGTTCGTGCAGGCGCCAATGTTCGACGCCGGGGCCCTGCAGGCCGACGGCGTTGATCATCCCGACTCCGGCTGGGTGCACCCTCGGCGCCGGATTCCCCGCCCACTCGAAGGCAGCCAGCGACTTCACCACCACGGCGCCCAGTTGGTCGAGCGGCAGGTAGGGCGCCAACTCGGCACCGTGCCCGGCAGTGCCAGACGCGGTCATCACCGGTGCCGGCAGGGTGACCGACCCAAGGGTGACGCTCGGATCGAGTGGCGGATCGAGTGGCGAAGCAGCAGCCATGGCGTCTACGAGTGGTAGTGCTGCAGCGGTCGGACGTGGATGTCGTGCCCCACCATCTCGGCCATCCCCTGCACGGCTGCGAGCGCCGCGTCGACGGTGGTGACCGAGCTCACCCGGTGGGTGTTGGCCGCCTTGCGGATGGCCTCACCGTCAGTGCGACCGCCACGGCCCTGCGGTGTGTTCACCACGAAGGCGATCTTTCCGCTCTCGATGAGTTGCACGGCGTTGATCTCGTCACCCTCACTCACTTTGCCCACTACCTGGTCGACTGCCAGACCGAACCTCGCCAGGTAGTCGCACGTTCCTCGAGTAGCGGCGATGCCAAGGCCGAGTTCACGCAAACGTTTGGCCACCACGAGCCCGGCAGGCTTGTCGCCATCGGCGAGCGACAGGAACACGGTGCCGCTGGTGGGCAGCAGGGTGCCCGCGGCCAGTTCGGCCTTGAAGAACGCACGCCCGAACGTGGAGTCGATGCCCATCACCTCGCCGGTGGAGCGCATCTCCGGTCCGAGAGCAGTGTCGACCTCCGGGAACCGATTGAACGGCAACACCGCTTCCTTGATGGCCACGTAGCCGTGGTCGCTGGGCTCGCGCAGCAGACCCTCGACTCGCAGCTCTGCCAACGTCGCACCGAGCATCACCCGGCTCGCGACCTTGGCCAGCGGAACGCCAGTCGCCTTGGCCACGAAGGGCACCGTGCGACTCGCCCGCGGGTTGGCCTCGATGACATACACGTTGGTGCCGGCGACCGCGTACTGCACATTGATGAGACCACGCACATCGAGCGCATGGGCGATGGCCCGCGTGTAGGCCTCGATCACCTCCACCACCCAGCTGGGAAGGGTCTGCGGGGGAATGGCACAGGCCGAGTCGCCTGAGTGCACACCGGCTTCCTCCACGTGCTCCATCACGCCACCGATGACGACGTCGCCGGTGTGGTCGCGAATGGCATCGACGTCGACCTCCGTGGCGTCTTCGAGGAAGCGGTCGATGAGCACCGGGCGCTCTGCAGACAGACCGCCCTCCTTGCCGAGGCTGCCGAAACCGGCCAGTTCGGCCATGGCTCGCGCCAGGTGGTTGCGGTCGTGGACGATCTGCATCGCCCGGCCTCCGAGCACGTAGCTGGGGCGGACCAGCACCGGAAACCCGACGCGCTCGACGATCTCCAACGCCTGCTCAAGGTCGACAGCCGTGCCACCGGGAGGTTGCGGAATGTGCAGGTCGTGGCACAGCGCGTTCCACTTCTCGCGGTCTTCGGCGAGGTCGATGGATGTGGGCGAGGTGCCAGCCACGAGTTCGAGCGGCAGCAGACCGGCCAGCTTCAACGGAGTCTGCCCACCGAGCGAGACGATCACCTTCGGGGCTGTGCCACCAGCGGCGGCGGTCTCAGCGGCGATGACGTTGAGCACGTCCTCACGGGTGAGCGGCTCGAAGTACAGCCGGTCGCTGGTGTCGTAGTCGGTGGACACGGTCTCGGGGTTGCAGTTCACCATCACCGTCTCGAAGCCGGCATCGCGCAGCGCGAACGACGCATGCACGCAGCAGTAGTCGAACTCGATGCCCTG
>DMQJ01000436.1:2506-4620 GCA_003455715.1 Acidimicrobiaceae bacterium
AGCAGTAGTCGAACTCGATGCCCTGCCCGATGCGATTGGGTCCGCTTCCGAGGATAACCACCCGTGGGCGGTCGCTCGGGCGCACCTCGTTCTCGTCCTCCCACGAGCTGTAGTGGTAGGGGGTCTCGGCGGCGAACTCGGCGGCGCAGGTGTCGACGGTCTTGTACGTCGGGAAGACCCCGGCCGCTTCACGGGCGGCGCGCACCGCAAGCTCGTCGATTCCCCACAGCCACCCGAGCTGGGCGTCGGAGAAGCCGAACTGCTTGGCACGCTTCCACGCCCGACGGGTCATCCCGGCTGGCCCCACCTCCGCGAGCGCGGCCCGTTCCTCCATGATCTGCAGCATGTGATCGAGGAACCACGGGTCGATGCGGCAGGCCTCGTGCACGCGGTCGGCTCCCACGCCCCGCCGGAGCAGTTCGCCGACCTGGAAGATGCGCTCCGGAGTGGCAACACCCACAGCGGCAAGCAGCGCGTCGTCGGACGTCTCGGCCAGCAGGGCCTCGCCGGGGTCGCAGCCGAGGCCGTAGCGTCCCTGCTCCAATGAGCGCAGACCCTTCTGCAGGCTTTCGGCGAAGGTGCGGCCGATGCTCATCGCCTCGCCGACGCTCTGCATCTGCGTGCCGAGCACGCCCTTCGTGCCAGGCAGCTTCTCGAACGCCCAGCGCGGGATCTTGGTGACCACGTAGTCGATGGACGGCTCGAAGCTGGCCGGGGTGGACCGATCGGGGGTGGACGTGATGTCGTTGGCGATCTCGTCGAGGGTGTAGCCAACGGCGAGCTTGGCGGCGATCTTGGCGATGGGGAATCCTGTGGCCTTCGATGCCAGCGCCGACGAACGCGACACGCGCGGATTCATCTCGATGACCACTTGCTCGCCGGTTGCCGGGTTGACGGCGAACTGCACGTTGCTGCCGCCGGTCTCCACCCCCACGCGCCGGATGCACGCGAACGCGGCGTCGCGCATCTGCTGGTACTCCACGTCGGTGAGGGTCTGCGCAGGTGCCACGGTGATGGAGTCGCCGGTGTGCACGCCCATCGGGTCGACGTTCTCGATCGAGCAGATGATGACGCAGTTGTCGGCCCGGTCGCGCATCACCTCCAGCTCGTACTCTTTCCAACCGGCGATGCTCTTCTCGATGAGGATCTCACTGATGGGGCTGGCGGCTAGACCGTTGGCGGCCACCACCTCGAACTCCTCCACCGTCGACGCAATGCCCGTGCCGCGCCCACCGAGGATGTAGGCGGGACGAATGATGCACGGCAGCCCGATGCGCTGCAACACTTCGCGAGACTCCTCGATCGTGTGTGCAGTGCCGCTGGCGGGCACGTTGAGCCCGATCTCGATCATGGCCTGCTTGAAGAGCTCTCGGTCTTCGGCGGTGGCGATGGCCTCGGCGTTGGCGCCGATCATCTCGGGCGTGCCGGGCACCCCGATGAGTCCGCGCTCGAACAGTGCCATCGCCGTATTGAGGCCGGTCTGCCCGCCCAGGGTGGGGAGCACCGCATCAGGCTGCTCGATCTCGATGATCTTCGCCACCACCTCGGGCGTGATGGGCTCCACATAGGTCGCGTCGGCGAAGTCGGGGTCGGTCATGATGGTGGCCGGGTTGGAGTTCACGAGGATGACGCGGTAGCCCTCCTCCTTCAGCACCCGGCAGGCCTGGGTGCCGCTGTAGTCGAACTCGCAGGCTTGGCCGATGACGATGGGGCCGGAGCCGATGATGAGGATGCTGTGCAGGTCGGTGCGCTTCGGCATCAGAGGGCCTCCCCTGCCATCAGGTCGGCGAACATGCCGAACAGGTACCTGCTGTCGTGCGGGCCCGGACCGGCCTCCGGGTGGTACTGCACGCTGAACGCCGGCGCGCCGATCACCTTCATGCCCTCGTTGGTGAAGTCGTTGAGGTTGAGGTGAGTGACCTGCACCTTGCCGCCCAAGCTGTCGGGTTCGACGCAGAAGTTGTGGTTCTGGCTGGTGATCTCCACGTGCCCCGTTGCCTCGTGGCGCACCGGATGGTTGCCACCGTGGTGCCCGAACGGAAGCTTGAACGTGTGCCCGCCGAGCGACCGGCTGAGCAACTGGTGCCCGAGACAGATGCCGAAGATCGGCACCT
>DMQJ01000436.1:4809-5439 GCA_003455715.1 Acidimicrobiaceae bacterium
CCGAGACAGATGCCGAAGATCGGCACCTGGCCAACCAGGTCGCGGATGGTGTCGACCGCATAGCCAACCATGGCGGGGTCGCCCGGGCCGTTGGAAAGGAACACGCCCTCGGGACGATGCTCGAGCACATCGGCGGCGCTGACTGATGCGGGAAGCACCTCCACGGTGCCGAGGCCCGACAGGTGCCGCAGGATGGTGGTCTTGATGCCGAAGTCGAGGGCCACGATGCGACGAGGCGTGTGGCCAGGTCGAGCCCACTGCGGGTCGAACGACACGGTGTAGGGCTCGGGCGTGGTCACCTGGGCGACGAGGTCGACGCCATCGGTACCCGCCTCGCCTGCCGCTGCAGCACGCAGGTCGGCCTCCGGTGCCGTGCCGAACGCTCCCGGCATCGCACCGGTGTCGCGCAGCAGACGGGTGAGCCGGCGCGTATCGATGCCTGCGATGCCGCTGATGCCGAACCGATGCAGGAGCGCGTCGAGTGAATCTTCGGCGCGGTGATTGCTGTGGCGACGCGCCATTTCGCGAACGATCACGCCTCGACAGAACGGCTTGGAGGCCTCGAAGTCGTGATCGTTGACGCCGTAGTTGCCGATGTGCGGGTACGTGAAGGTGATGATCTGCCCGGCA
>DMQJ01000436.1:5663-6033 GCA_003455715.1 Acidimicrobiaceae bacterium
TCACTTCCTGGTACCCCGACAGCACGGTGTTGAACACCACCTCGCCCCCGGCGATACCGCCCTCGGGATCGGCACCGATCAGCTCGCCTTCGAAGACGCTGCCGTCAGCCAGCACCAACGCTGCCTCACGCATCACCATCACCCCGATCCATCACGATACGAATACTCATGCACCTAAGTGTATGAGTATGCATGTCCGATGACGCCGGCGGGATATGAAAAACGCCCCCGTGTGGGGGCGCGGACGACAAGCCGACTCGATGCACTGCTGCTCCTTCCCGTACGGGCCTCACGGGACCCATTTCACGGTCAGGTCGACAGGATAGCGTGCTGCCGTGCTGGCTCGGGTACTCCTCACTTCCGGTCATCG
>DMQJ01000436.1:6266-6580 GCA_003455715.1 Acidimicrobiaceae bacterium
TTCGTCGCCATCGAGCCGGTCCTTGCCGAACTCGACGAGGCACGTCGCGCCCTCGCACCCAGCGGCGTCGACGTGTCCGCCTGCTTGTTGGGCCAGCCAGCCGACGAGCAGGGGGCCCTCGCGTTCGCCGAGCGAGTCGGTCTGGCGGTCTCCGTGCGCGCTGCCGACGAACCGGCCGACGACACCCAACTCGGGGTCGCGCTGCTCGATGGCTTCCGCCGGGCGTTGGCCGATGGGGTCGACCTTGTGGTGTCGCTCGATGCCGATGGCCAGCACGACGCGCGGCAGATCCCCGACCTGGTGCGCAACCACCT
>DMQJ01000122.1:0-4859 GCA_003455715.1 Acidimicrobiaceae bacterium
CGGGGCGATCGGCGCCGCTGGGGCGCGTGTCGACGCGTGAAGGTCGCTGCGACTCGCCGGTGTCCACGGGGCGAGTGTAGGAGACACCACCCCGCTCAGGGTGCGCGGGTCGCTCGGGCGGATGCCGACTCGCCCTCCAGCATCACTGCCACGGTCACGGTCATACCGTCGGCTGAGCTGCGAAACGAGGTGAGCACTGCGCCGTTGCGGGCGGCCATTTCCGACGCGGCCGACTGCCCGCTCTCCACGCCTGCCAACGCCGCCGCGTCGGCGGCCGCTTGGGCTTGCTGCTGGCGCAGGATGCGCACACCAAGTGTGGCCACCCCTGCGGCAACGACCGCGATGAGGACGACGACGGCCAGCAACACCACCACCGCCTGGCCGCAATTGGGGTTGCCGCGGCGATGGGTGACGCTGTGGTCGTGGGTGATGGGCACGCGCACGGCGGCACCTCCGAGGTTCGACGTTGGACGGTCGGCGGCGGATGCCGCAAGGAGGCGCCAGAGCGCAATGAGAGTTGGTCTACTCGCCGCCGGCGTCGCCGTCGCCGCTTTCGTCGTCGCTCGACAAGATCGGGGCCACGGAGGCAACGATCTGGCCGTCGTCGAGGCTCATCACCCGAACGCCAGTGGCATCACGGCCCTGCGAACTGATCTCGCGCACCGGCATGCGGATGGTGACGCCACCGCTCGACACGGCAACGATCTCGTCGTCGATCCCGACCATGAAGGCCGACACCACCTCACCCTTCTTGCCGGTGAGGCGGATACCGATGACTCCCTGGCCACCACGGCCCTGCACGTTGTAGCGATCCAGTTGGGTGCGCTTGCCGTAGCCGGCCTCGGTGACGATGAGGATCTCAGCGTCGTCGCGAGCGACGTCGACCGACACCACTTCGTCGTCGGTGCGCAGCTTCATGCCGCGTACGCCCGCGGCCACACGACCCATGGGTCGCACTTCGTCTTCGTTGAAGCGGATGGTCATGCCTCGACGGCTCACCATGAAGATGTCGTCGCCACCACCCGTTTCGATCACCCGCACCAGTTCGTCGCCGTCGCGCAGGTTGAGGGCGATGAGGCCGTCGCGCCGCCCGTTGTCGTATTCGTCGAAGGCGGTCTTCTTCACCTGGCCCTTGCGGGTGGCGAAGAACAGATAGCGCTCGCCGGCGAAGTCGCGGGTGTCGATGATGGCTTGGATGGTTTCGCCCGCCTGCAGCGGCAGCAGGTTGACGATGGGAATGCCCTTGGCGGTGCGTTCGCGCTCGGGCACCTCGAGGGCTCGCAAGCGGTACACCTTGCCTCGGTTGGAGAAGAACAGCAGGTACGCGTGGGCGGTGGTGAAGATGACGTGGCGAATGATGTCGTCGGTCTTCAGCTTGGCCCCGCTCACGCCGCGGCCACCGCGACCTTGGGTCTTGAACGAGCTGGCAGGCACAGCCTTCACGTACTGGGCTTCGGTCATCACCACGACGAGTTCCTTGTCGTCGGTGAGGTCTTCGATGCTCATCTCGCTGTAGTCGATGCCGATCTGGCACACGCGCGGTGTGGCGAACTCGTCGCGGATGGCCGTCATCTCGGTCTTGATGACGCCGAGCAGCTTCTGATGGTCGTCGAGGATGCTCTGCAGTTCGATGATGCGAGCACGCACGTCGTCGAGTTCGGTCTGTAGGTCGATGCGGCTGAGCCGGGTGAGCTGGCCGAGGCGCATCTCGAGAATGTCGGTGGCCTGGATCTCGGTGAACTCGAACGGCTCGGCCATCAGGCCCGCCTTCGCCGACGCCGTGTCGTCGGAGGCGCGGATGAGAGCGATGATCGCGTCGATGACATTGAGCGCCTTGATGCGCCCTTCGAGGATGTGCTCGCGCCGCTTGGCCTTGTCGAGACGGAACTGGGTGCGCCGGGTGATGACGTCGATCTGGTGCTCGATGTAGCCCTGGAGGGCTTGCACCAGGTTGAGCGTGCGCGGCACGCCATGCACGAGCGCCACCATGTTGACCGGGAAGCTGGTCTGCAACTGGGTGAGCTTGTAGAGGTTGTTGAGCACCACGTTGGCGTTGGCGTCGCGCTTGAGGGTGATGACCAGGTTGGTCTTGCCGCCCGCCGAGCCGTCGTTGACGTCGGAGATGCCGTCGAGGTCGCCGGCGTCGACGAGTTCTTGGATGCGACCGGCGATGGCCGAGCAACTGGTCTGGTAGGGCAGCTCGGTGACCACGATCTGCATCTGGCCGCGGCGGCCCTCTTCGATGGTGGCGGTGGCCCGCATCTTGATGCTGCCGCGCCCCGTGCGGTAGGCGTCGAGGATGCCGGCGCGACCCATGATGCTTCCGCCCGTGGGAAAGTCGGGGCCCTTCACGAACTGCATCAGATCGTCGGCAGACGCCTCGGGGTGGTCGATGAGATGGATGGTGGCGTCGATGACCTCACCAAGGTTGTGCGGCGGGATGCTCGTGGCCATGCCCACGGCGATGCCCTGACTGCCGTTGACCAACAGGTTGGGGAACCGTGCGGGCAGCACCGCTGGCTCTTCGGTGGTGTTGTCGTAGTTGGCCAACATGTCGACGGTTTCCTCGTCGATGTCGGCCAGCATCTGCATCGCCAACGGGTGCAAACGGCATTCGGTGTAACGCTCAGCAGCTGCTCCGAAGTCTGGGGAACCATAGTTTCCGTGGAAGTCGATGAGCGGGTGGCGCAGGCTGAAGGGCTGGGCCATGCGCACGAGCGCGTCGTAAATCGCGCTGTTGCCGTGCGGGTGGTACTTGGCCATCGTGTCGCCGGTGACGCGAGCGCACTTCACGTGGCTGCGGTTGGGGCGGAAGCCCTGCTGGTCCATGTCCCAGATGATGCGGCGGTGCACCGGCTTGAGGCCGTCGCGCACGTCGGGCAGGGCGCGCGACATGATGACCGACATCGCGTAGTCGATGAAGCTGCGCTCCATCTCGTCTTGCAGCTGGATGGGCTGAATGGCGTCGCCCGGGCCCGTGGCCTCGCCGTTGTCGCCGCCATCGGTGGGGGGAGTGGGGGTGTCGTCGCTCATCAGAAGTCCAGGTTCCTCACGTCACGGGCGTTGGTGGTGATGAAGTTCTTGCGGCTCTCGACGTCGTCGCCCATGAGCACGCTGGTGATCTCGTCGGCAAGCGCGGCTTCTTCCACCGTCACCTGCAGCAGGGTGCGACTCGCAGGGTCCATCGTGGTGGGCTTCAGCTCGTGCCAGTCCATCTCGCCGAGACCCTTGAGGCGGTTGAAGTCGTTCTTGTGGTTGGGGTGTGCTTCGAGGAAGCGGTTCTTCGCCCATTCGTCCTTCAGGTAGATCTTCTCCTTGCCCACCAGGGTGGAGAACAGCGGCGGCTGGGCGATGTAGACGTAGCCGGCCTCCACCAACGGGCGCATCTGACGGAAGAAGAACGTGAGCAGCAGCGTGCGGATGTGGCTGCCGTCGACGTCGGCGTCGCAGAGGGCGATCACCTTGTGGTAGCGGGCCTTGGCGAGATCGAACTCGTCGCCCACGCCTCCACCGATGGCCGTGATGAGCGCCTGGATCTCGTTGTTCTTCAGCATCTTGTCGAGGCGGGCGCGCTCGACATTGAGGATCTTGCCGCGAATGGGCAGCAGCGCCTGCGTACGGGGCTCGCGCGCATTCAGCGCCGAGCCACCGGCGGAGTCGCCCTCGACGATGAACAGTTCGCTCTCCTCGGGGTTGCCGCTGGTGCAGTCCTTCAGCTTGTCGGGCATGCCCGCACCGGCGAGGGCCGTCTTGCGGCGGATGGCGTTGCGAGCGTTCTTCGCGGCCACGCGGGCCTGCGCTGCAGCCTGGGCCTTCTTCACCACCTTGTTGGCCTCGGTGGGGTTCTCTTCCAGCCACTCCGACAGCTTCTCGTTGGTGGCCTTCTGCACGAAGCTGCGCATGGGGACGTTGCCGAGCTTGGCCTTCGTTTGCCCTTCGAACTGGGGCTCGCGCAGTTTCACGGCGACGATGGCGGTGATGCCCTCGCGGATGTCTTCGCCGAGGAGGTTGTCGTCTTTCTCCTTCAGCAGGCCCTTGGCCCGGGCGTACTTGTTGAGCACGCTGGTGAGCGCGGTCTTGAAGCCCTCCACGTGCATGCCGCCCTCGATGGTGGAAATGCCGTTGGCGTAGCCGTGGATGCCTTCGTAGTAGCCGGTGTTCCACTGCACCGCGATGTCGAGTGTTTGCCCACCTTCCACGTCTTCGTCTTCGAAGTGCGCCACCTTGGTGAACAGAGGTTCCTTCGTGGTGTTGAGGTGCTTCACGAAGTCGACGATGCCGCCCTTGTACTGGTAGGTGACCGTCTGCTCCTTACCCGCTCGCTCGTCGACGAACACGATCTCGAGGCCCCGGTTGAGGAACGCCATCGTCTGCAGGCGCTCGAGCACCGTGCGAGCGACGAACTCCACACCTTCGCTGGCGAAGATGGTGGGGTCGGGCCAGAACGACACCGAGGTGCCGGTGGTACGCCCACCGGCCGGGGTGGCACCGACCACGGCCATGTCGCCCTGCGGCTTGCCGCCGTCGGCGTACATCTGCTGGTACCGCTGGCCGCCGCGATCGACCGTGAGCATCAGCCGCTCGCTGAGGGCGTTGACCACGCTGACGCCCACACCGTGGAGGCCACCCGACACCTTGTAGCCCTCGCCGCCGAACTTGCCGCCGGCGTGCAGCACGGTGAGCACGACCTCGGCCGCGCTCTTGCCCTTGTGCGGGCCGGACGGATACGGATCCACCGGGATACCGCGGCCGTTGTCGTCGACCCGGCAGCCGCCATCGGCCAGCAGGGTGACCGTGATGGTGGTGCAGAAGCCCGCCATGGCCTCGTCGACGGCGTTGTCGACGACCTCCCAGATGAG
>DMQJ01000122.1:5022-5203 GCA_003455715.1 Acidimicrobiaceae bacterium
GACCTCCCAGATGAGGTGGTGGAGCCCGGCGAGGCCGGTGGAACCGATGTACATACCCGGCCGTTTGCGAACCGGATCGAGCCCCTCGAGCACTTGGATGTCTTTCGCGCCGTAGTCGGCCGTGGGTTGCTGGGCGTCAGAAGCCACTCGTACCTCAATCGATTCGGGGGAAAACAGGCCG
>DMQJ01000122.1:5448-5976 GCA_003455715.1 Acidimicrobiaceae bacterium
GCCGGTGGGGCACACAGCGGCCGCTGTCGCGATGGACCCACAGCCTACCCGAGGGGTGTCATGGAGTGGCGGAGGGCGCGCAGGTTTCCGAACCTCGCCTGAATCGCCCCGCAGACCGCCCCGCGGCGGCTTCTGGGGCCGAAAAGTGTCGAAAAGTGAGACAAACCAGCCCCAGAACCGGAAACGGCAAAATTCGGCCCCAGAAACCCTCGGTGGGACGGGGTTCAGCGGCGGCGACCGGCGACACGTACGTCGATGCGCTCCACGACGGCACCCGCAACCTCGGCCAACCGGGTGCGCAGGTCGGCCTCGAGGAACCGCAGTTGCGTTGCCCAGGCCGGGTCGTCGACCTGCACCACCAGGGTGGTGCCGTCGAGTTTCACCGGCTGCACGTGGGCCGCCACGGCCGGACCCACCGCGGTCTCCCATCTGCCGAACACACCGCCGATCGCGGCGGCCGGCGCGGACGCTGCCGCGCGCGACCCGTGCTCTGGGCGAAGCTCGCGCACCACCTCGTGCAAGCTGTCG
>DMQJ01000228.1:0-334 GCA_003455715.1 Acidimicrobiaceae bacterium
GCTCAGATGGTGTCGCTGCACCGCACCGCCGAGTGGACGGCAGGGCGGGCCCGAGCCAGCCGCGCCACCGGGAAACCGCCAGGCGCGGAGGGGTCCATCGGCAAGCTCACCTC
The DNA here is from genome assembly GCA_003455715.1 of Acidimicrobiaceae bacterium. Taxonomy (GTDB): domain Bacteria; phylum Actinomycetota; class Acidimicrobiia; order Acidimicrobiales; family Ilumatobacteraceae; genus UBA668. The sequence goes on from DMQJ01000228.1 coordinate 114, forward strand.
CAGCGAGATCGCTCGGAGCGCCAACTCCGTGCACACGGCCCTCAGCGGCGCCCACGGCATGCTGGCGGGCGCCGACCCTCACGCACTGCTCGACGGGGTGGTGGCTGAGGTGCTCGTGTCGACGCCGGCGCAGTCGATCGCCGGGGGCACCGACGAGATCCAACACAACATCATCGGCGAACGTGTGCTGGGCCTACCTCGCGAGCCCGGCCGGGGCGACG
>DMQJ01000228.1:496-14500 GCA_003455715.1 Acidimicrobiaceae bacterium
CTCGCGAGCCCGGCCGGGGCGACGACGTGCCCTTTCGCGACGTGCCGCGTAACGGATGAACCGACCTCGCCGCGTATGGTGCGGCGCATGACTCTCGCCATCGTCACCGGCGCCGCCCGCGGGATCGGCGCCGCCATCGTGGATGCACTGCTCGCCGACGGCACCGCCAGCCATGTGGCCGCGCTCGACCTCGACATCGACGGGGTCGACGCCGGGCCGAATGTGTCGCTCCACGTCTGCGACGTCACCGACGAAGAACAGGTGCGCGCCGTCGTTGCGTCGCTGGGCGAGCAGGCAACCGTGCTGGTCAACAACGCAGGAGGCGGTAAACCGCACCCCGAGCGCACTGAAGAGTTGCCGTTCGACCCGTTCGGTGCGGTCGACCTGTGGCGCGAGAGCGTCGACCTCAACCTCACGAGCGCCCACGTGGTCACCCGCGTCGTCGGCCCGGGCATGCCGAGCGGCAGCGCCATCTGCAACACCGCCTCCATCGCCGGGCTGATGGCCAACCAGTTGTTCGCCTACGGCGCGGCCAAAGCCGGTCTCATCCATTGGACGAAGTCGATGGCCCTGGCATTGGCCACTCGTGGCATCCGGGTGAACGCGGTGGCGCCCGGTTTCGTCTACACGCGGTTGTGGCAGCAGATGTTGCCGTCGCGCGAGATGTTCGAAGCGATGGTGGGCGCCGCCGTGCCCATGGCCGACGAACAGACGCCGGCGCAGATCGCCGATGCGGTGGCGTTCCTGTGCTCAGGGCGCGCCGCACAGGTGACCGGCCAGGTCATCGCCATCGATGGCGGCAGCATGCTTGGCCGCCCACGCTGAACTGGACGACCCCGTCGCTCAGCGCAGTTCGTACATCTCGTACACGAGAGTGCCGTCGGGATGGAACGCACCCTTGGCGACGGCTTGGATGCGGGTGATCCAGGCGTAGCGCTCGTCGCCGGTGTGGAACAGGGGCGTTGCGTACACCGTCATCGTGTCGAACTGCAGGCGGCCGGAGTAGGTGGCGTGGATGACGGCACCATCGTCGGTCTCCAGCGTCACCTTCACGTCAAGCGTGCCGTAGCCATTGGGCGACACCTTCAACCAGTCGGCTGCGGCGTTGCCCTTCATGGTTGCGTTGAGGCGTTCGCCCACCACCTTCATGCCGGTGACCTCGCCGATCACCAGGTCGGGGGCGACGTTGATGGTGGGTGCCAGCGACACGGTGGCGGTGCACAGCGGAACAAGTTCGAGGCTCATCCCCGCATCGTCGCATAAGTTGGCGTTGGCGCCGCACCCGATGCGGCGCGAGCGCCGACTTTGAAGGGGGAGGCACGGGGATGGCACGGTGGGGAGAGATCGAGGCGGCAGAGCCGGAGTTCGCGGCCCGCGTCCGGGCGTTGTTCGACGCCGGGCGGCACAAGACCATCGCCACGTTGCGCGCCGACGGGTCGCCGCGCATCTCGGGCATCGAGTGCGAGTTCGTCGACGGCCAGCTCGGCTTCGGCTCCATGCCTGGCGCACGCAAGACCGACGACCTGCGTCGCGACCCGCGATTCGCCCTCCACGGCCCGACGTTCCACCCGGTGGAAGGCCAGGAGAAGGACTGGCCGGGCGAGGCCAAGATCGCCGGCACCGCCATCGCCAATGGCTCGGTGGCTGGTCCGGGCAGCGAGACCGGCGAGGAGGGACCGCAGGGCGATGCGTTCGTCGCCGACATCACCGAAGTGGTGCTCACCGGCCTCAACGCCGACGCGACGATGTTGGTGATCGAATGGTGGACTCCCGCCTCCGGCCTGCGCCGCATCGAACGGGCGTAAGTCGGCGCTCGCGCCGCACCCCACGCAGTCTCAGCGCCGACTTTGGGGGTTTCGGCGGGGTCAGGTGACGGGGGCGCGGCTCTCGAGGTATTCGGTGAGGCGCTGCTCGGCCTCGTCGCCGAACAGGATCTGCGCCACCTCGTCGAGCCCGGCCGAGCGACGGATGTCGTCCATGCGCACCACCTGCTCGATCTTCGACCGGCGGCGCATGAAGTCTTCCATGCGACAGATGAGCTCGGTGTTGGCCGCCAGATTCAACTCCACCCGCAGGTAGTCGGCGTTCTCCATGATGTCCTCACCCATGCGCGGGTCGTCGCGGATGGCCTCGAGCATGGAGAACGCACGCCGCCCGTACCGTCGCCACAGGCGGTCGGTGAGCGGCTCGGTGCCCGGCTTGGCGCGCAACGCGTCGAGCTTCATCAGCCGGGCCTGGCGGTAGAACTCGGCGCGCGTCTCGGCCGCGGGTTCGCCGTACCAGTTCTTCAGATCTCGCTCCAGCGGCACGCCGAGCTTCTGCACCATTGCGGCCACTTCCTCGCCCACGTTGAGGCAGTCGGTGAGCTTGCCGCCGAACACCGTCACCAGCTTCTGCTTGCGGTCGCTTTCGATGGCGTGCTTGCGCGACAGGGAGGTCCAGTCGACTTCCTTCTGGTCGCCGCCCCCGCTCTTCACCACCAGCGGGCGCACACCACACCGTTCGGCGATGACGTCGTCGGGGGTGAGCGGGTTGCGCAGGTTGAGGCGCCGGTTGATCTGATCGAGCAGGAAGTCGCGGTCTTCGGGGAGCACCTTGGTGTGGGCCTCGCCGACACGGGTATCGGTGGTGCCGATGACCGAGCGATAGCCCATCGGGATGACGTAGAAGAGGCGCTGGGTGTCGTCGAAGAAGGCCAGCACTCGATTGTGCTGATCGGTGGTGAGCCGGGGCACCACCAGGTGGATGCCCTTGGAGTAGACAATGCGATGGTCGGTGCTGACACCCCACTGCTTGTTGAGGCCATCCACGAAGGGCCCGGCTGCGTTCACCAACACCTTGGCGCGGGTGGTGAACTCCTCGCCCGAATCAACGTCGCGCAACTGGGCCACCCACCGGTTGCCCTTACGTTCGGCCGACACCAACTCCACGTAGTTGGCGGCGGTCGCCCCGCTCTCGACGGCCGACCGGACGAACGAGAACACGAAGCGGGCGTCGTTATCGACCAGGTAGGCGTCGCGGTACTCCACGCCACCGCGCACGTTCACCGTGTCGATGACGGGCTCCTCCTTCTCCACCTTGTCGGTGCTGAGCAGGCGCGGGTAGCGAGTGCCGAACAGACCGATGCCCCAGTAGCCCAACGCACCGAGCGCGGCGAACCACGGCGGGAACGGCGACGACTGGTCGAGGCTGGCGAGGAAGCTGATCTCCTTGACGTTGTCGGGGTAGGCCTTCATCAGCCGGTTGCGGCTGCGGCACAACTTGAACACCAGCCAGAACTCGTAGTTCTCGAGGTACTTGAAGCCGCCCCACACCAGGTTGGAGCTCTCCTGGCTGGTGAAGTTGCCGAAGTCGCCCCGGTCGACGAGGGCCACGTTGGCGCCTCGCCCGGCGAGCGCGGCCGAGGTGACGGCGCCGTTGATACCGCCGCCCACCACGAGCACGTCGAAGTCGCCACCACGTAGCCGTTCCAGTTGGGTCTGCCGCAGTGCCATACCCTCATTGTGCCGTGTGAGCGGCCCGCCCGCTCGCCTGGTCAGCTGATGGGGTCAGCTCACCGGCAGGCGACAGGCAGCAGGGCCGAACTGGGCCTCGTCGAGCGGCAGACCGTCGGGGCACACCACAGGGAAGTCGCCGAAGGTGGAGAAGAACACCGTGTCGATGGTGGCGCCGGAGAAGTTCGCACCGGTGAGGTCGACGCCACCAAAGCTGGTGCCGCTGAGGTTGGCGCCCGAGAAGTCGACCCCGGTGAGGTCGCCCTGCGCTGTGTACGCATCGAAGCTCCAGTCGGTGAGGTCCTGCCCTGCGAACGAGGTGCCCTCGGGCAGCGGCTCCACGTCCAATGTCACCCGCAGCCGCGTGAGCGTTGCTCCCGACAGGTCGGCTGCGAAGAACCCGCCGTCAACGAAGGCATTGCTCACCACCGCTCCATCGAACACCGCTGTCGCGACATCGCCGCTGAGGCTGGTGAACGTGAGGTCGGCGTTCGAGAAGTCGGTGCCGTCGAGCACGCAGTCGACGATGCCGCTCTGCACCAGCGTGGCACCGGCGAACGACACGTCGGTGAGGTCGAGTTCGCTCAGCACGACCCCAGTGAGGTTGATACCGCTGAGGTCGTCGCCAGGCTCGATGCCTACCACTTCTTCGGCGTACGAACAGTTGGCGTTGGCTGCTGCGTTGCAGGTCTGCCACTCCTCGAACGGCCCAGCCACGCTCTCCCACGACTCGGTGACGACGTTGTCGCCGACTGAGTTGTCGTACTGCGTCTCCACCAAGACCAGCCCGTTGTCAGTGCGGAACAGCGAGAACTGGCCGAAGTTGCTGGGGATCGGCCGGCCGAGCGGTTGGCGCTCCCACGCACTTCCATCGCTGCTCGTCCAGACCACCATGGAGCGCTCCGACGAGCTACCGGTGGCCTCGTCGGCTGTCGTGCGACGGTCTTCCACGTTCACCGCGACGAACCCCTCGGCGACCGTGTAGATGATGGCCGCGTCGGAGTTTGCTTTCCCTTCGGCGAACTCGGACGCGATCGGCGCCGCGCCGTCGAGGATGGCCGTTTGCCACGTCAACCCGTCGGTGGAGGTGGCGATCCGCTCACCGTCTTCGGACCACACGAAGGCCACGCCGTCGTGGAAGTCGATCGCTCGCGGCCGCACGTCGTACTGATCCATCCGCTGCGCCAGATCGAAGCCCTCGCAACCGCTCGGGTCGGCAGGTGGCACAGGTTTCGTGTCGAGGCCTGTGTCGGCCTTCGACTGCGGGGTCCATGTGACGCCACCGTCGCTCGACGTCCACAATCTGGGCTGCAGCGACGTTCCGATGCTCTGCACTGCCGAACTGCCGTCGAAGTCGCACACGACGTCGCCGCCGACCAGCACAAGGTTCTCCCCCGCCTGCCCGAACCGGCCGCCGAACAGCGACAGTCGGCCGTCGTACTCGCCGGTGATGGTGGAGACGCGGGCCCAGCTAGCGCCGCCGTCGTCGGACCGAGCAACGATGATGACGCTCGGGCTCGTGCGGTTGTCGTCGCTGATCGATGCCTGGAGGAACAGGGAGCCGTTGAACTCGGCGATGTCGTCGATGTATCCGTTGTTGTTGCCAAGTGCGGGCACCAGATCGATCTGCGCCCAGGTCGCACCACCGTCGTCGCTGCGGAACAGGTACTGCTGGTTGGCCAGTCGGCCAGACACTCCCGCACTACTACCGCCCTGCCAGCAGGAGCACCCGCCACTCACCAGCACCACGCCGGCCACATCCCATCGATGCGCGGTGTAGTTGCTCTGCCGGTACGGGTAGCCCGCGGGTGCCGGGGGTACTCCAGCGGTGGCCGTGACCTCTTCGAAGGAGGGCAGCGGAGCAGCTGACGTGGGCGGCGCCACATCGCTTGCAGCCCAGTTCACTCCAGCAGGGACGTCAGGCATCACGGGCTCTGGCTCGGTGCTGGGCGTCGGCTCAGTGGACACGGGCGGCACCTCGGTGACCGGCCCCGAACTCTGCGGCGGGTCAGACACTGACGAGCCGCCATCGCCGCCCCCGCTACAAGCGGCAAGCAGCACCGCCAGCACCACACTCGCGATGCCGCGGCGTGTCCTCGTCGAGGCGCGTGCCGAACCAGGAGCCACACTCGGCCCAGCGATGTACCCGTCCACGTTGTTCTCCCTTGAGCAGTAGTTCCGAACGCTAGACCACTTCTGGATCAAGGGCCCTCAGGGCACGACGATTCCCATCTGGTCGACGAGGCGTCGAAGTACCTCCACCTCGTCGGGTTCGACGGCCGGCCCGCCACGCTCGGCGATGTCCCGCAGGGTGGCGAGGCACCGATACTCCTCGTAGTTGAGGTGGAGCCGCCGAGCATCGGCGAGCGCTGCGCGGACCCGTGCCGCCCCATCGCCGACGCCCAGTTCCCACTCGGCTCGGCCGAGGGTGCGGCCGAGGGGGATGAGCAGTTCCGGCTCAGCGTGCACCAACCGGGCCGTCAACCTCTCGGCGGCCTCGACCGCCTCCTCATAGCGAGCTTCGTCGACCAGATGCGCCACCGCAGTGACGTCGCAGTCGATGACGAGTGCATCCATGTTGGCCGCGGTGAACGACTCTCTCGCTCCAGCGAGCAACACGGCCGCGTCGTCGAAGCGATGCTCAGCGGCGGCAACCATCGACCGAAGTATCCGCGCGTAGCCAATGGAGCTGTGCAGCCGGGCCGCCTCGGCCGAGCGCAGCGCTCGCCGGGCAACCGCGTCGGCGTCGACGAGCTTTCCTTGCCGGTAGAGCAGGAACCCGATGTTGGACAGCGACATGATGAGGTGGAGCGCGTGTCCGCACCGCTCGGCGGCCTCTGCTGCACGCTGGTACAGCGACATTGCTTCGTCGAAACGGCCGTAGTACATGGCGGTGAGACCACTGTTGTTGAGCGCACTGTTGAGGTAACGATCTTCGCCCAACTCCTCGAACAGTTGGCAGGCACGTCGCCCGTGACCGAACGCGCGCTCGTCGACCATCACGCTGTAGGTCATCTCCAGCTGATGATGCGCCAGACCCTCCTCGAGCATCAGGCCCGCCTCCTGAGCGAGGTGCAGTGCCTCTTCCGCCAGCCGCAGGCTGCTGCGGTGGTCACCGGCGGCATCACGGCATGCGGCAACGTCGAGTGTCAAACGGCAGCGAGCGGCAACGTACTCGTCCGGCGAGGCTGCCGTCAGCACCAGGCCTCGACGAGCCCACTGCTCGGTCGCCTTCAGCTGGCCCTTCGTCAGCGCAAGGTCGGCTCGCAGGTGGCACAGGTGAGCGATGTGTGCCGGGTCGGCCAGGCGGCGCGCCGCGCGGGAGTAGCACTGGTTGGCACCCTCGATGTCGCCCAGCCAGAACCGAGCTTGTCCTTCGTCGACGAGGATGGGGCCCAAACCGGCGCGATCCAGCGAATGCGCCATCGACGCCGCACGGCCGAGGAGGTCGACGCTCTCGGCGATCGCACCGCTGGCCATGGCCGCGCGAGCTGCGCGCAACGTCACCGGGAACGCCTCGGAGTATCGCCCCGCCTTCTCAAGGTGAAGCCCCAACGCCGCGTCGGGAGCATCCGCACGAGCCCGCAGCAGGTCTGCGAGCGCCCCATGCAACTCGCGACGACGACGAAACGGAAGGCTCTCGTAAGCAACGCGGCGATACGCGTCGTGGGAGAAACGGACCGTGTGGTCGCCCGCCGCATGGAGCACTCGCTGCGCGCCGCGCCACGCGGAGAGATCAGCCAGCTCGGGCCTGCCCAAGAGCTCAGCCGCAGTACCGATCTCGAAGACCGGCCCGAGGATTGACGCATCTCGAACAAGACGTCTCGTCTCGGCGGGGAGCGCATCGATCAACCACGCGCCGACCCGCTGGAGCGAGTCGGGAAGATCTCCGTCGACCGGGTGCGCTGCCAGTTCGCACAGCACGAATGGGTTGCCGGCGGCTGCTCGCACGATGCGACCGATGGTGTCGTCACGAAGGGCTGGGGCCATCTCCGCAACGAGTTCGAAAGCGGCCTCGTCGTCGAGAGGGGCGAGGTGGAGGGTGAGGTCTTCCACCGACGCTTCAGAACTCGGCGCCCGACTAGTCAGCAACAGCAGGGCGCTGTCCGCGGCGTTGAGGGCGAGCAGCGACACAACTGCTCGCGACGCATCGTCCATGAGGTCGACGTCGTCGATAGCGAGCAGCCACGGCGTTGGAGCCGCTGCCCGGAGGAGGCCCGCAAGCACGACGTGGGTACGTTGCGCAACGGCTTGCGGCGTCCGATCGGTCTGTGCCCGCTGCTCTGCTGCCGCCAGGGCTTCCGGTGCCCAGCGCCGCAAGTGCGCCGGCAGCCGGTCGACGAACATACCCAACCACTCCCACGTGCCGTCACTTCCGCCGGCGTAGCCGCCCATGGGCTCCAGCGACCGGACGGCGGCCACCACTGACCTGACGCCCGAGAACGGCACAGCTCGAAACGAGTCGTCGGCAACGATCAACGTCGCGAACCCAATCGCCGTGTCAGTGGCAGCGCGCAGCAACGAACTGGCGCCCATTCCCGGCTCGCCCAGGAGAGCTATCGAGCGTCCCGAGCGAGCGTCGATGACCCGTTTCCACTCGTCGGCGAGCAGCGCGGCCTCACGATGTCGCCCCATGGAGTCAACGTTCGCAGGCTCAGCCCGCGGCTTGGTCTGACGCTCGCCGACGGCAGTCACTCTCCACATCGGCATCAGCAGCGCACGGTTCTTCAGTTGCTGGGGCCCAATCGATGTGACATCGAAGGCGAGGTTGTTCTCGACACCGAGGCCGTCGCCGACGATGCACTCGCCCAGCGCCGCCCGGCTCATTGCGCGGGCCGCCACGTTCACAGGGTCGCCCAATACCGTGTAGCTGCGCCGCGACGGCACTCCAAGAAGCCCCGCGAAAACCCGCCCCCGCTGCGCGCCCGCACGCAGCGGATGAGCGCTGGCATCGATGATGGCCCGCACCGCACGCACCAGGCGCTCGTCGTCGTGTACGACCGCCTTTGGCACCCCGCTGGCCACGATGAACTTCACCGCGTCGTGACCGACGTCGACGTCGAGCCACTCCACCGCCTCTTCGACGCAGACGCGTTCCACCAGCCGAGCAGTGGCATCGATGGTCTCGAATGCAGCCCCGATGCCTTCGTCGGCGATGAGCTGATCGATCCCCGACAGAGCGATGAAGGCGACCGAGACTGCGCGGAAGTCGTCAGCGATCCCGCCGCTCTCGACGAGTTGGCGCACGGTCGGATTCACCAGGAGTGCCGACCCACGAGCTCCGTCGGTGGTCTGCCGGCTCAGGACTGACGGGATCGGAGAACGCCAGGTGGCTCGAAGAAGCGCTGCGCCCTCCGTCGACGCCGCCACCGCAGCCACCGGCAGGTGGGCGGCTGTCTCACTGCTCGCCAGCACCTGGGCGGGCGAGGCCGACGCCTCAAGTTGCGCCAAGCGTGAGATCGACGGACCGCACATCACCAGCGACTTTCGAGAGCCTCCCACCAACACCGCGTGGAAGGTGCCCGTGTGCACGCCGACCGAGGCTCGGAGTCGACGGCCACCCATCATCGACGCGGGAAGCAGCGAAAGGTCGCGAGGCATTCGCAACGCAGCTGCGGATGCGCGGCGCGCATGGTCGGGGAAGTCGTCGGCCCCGAACCACACCAGGGCTGCGTCGCCAGCGAAGCCCAGCACATCACCGCCCAGCTCGAGCGGTGCGCCGAGCACCGCACCGAAACAGCTGCTGACCGCTCGATGCAACACCTCCGGGCCCTCGGCACCGGTTCCCGTCAGTCGCTCGGTGAGGCTGGTGAAGCCGGTGAGGTCGGCCAGCACCGCCGAACCGTGCAGCTCGCGCCACGGCGGAGCGGCGGGCTCTGCAACCCAGCGCGACGCCAGTCGACTTGACAGCGTTCCGATCATCAGGCGGGGCGAGTCCGCCCCCCGCCCGTGCCTGGGATGCCGCTGCACGACGGGTCGTCCTCATCGGTCGACAGGACGAGCTCGCTGGTGGACTCCGGCACGCACACCAACACGCCGTCGTAGATCTCTTCGAACGCGCCGCCGGGCCAGATGATCTGTGTGGTGCCGTCGAAGGAACACTGATCGAAGACGGTCGCGGCGATACCTGCCACCGCTTCATTCGTCGGGCCGCCACCCGTGTCGGGGAGGAACGGTCGAGTCCACTCGCCGACCGGCCCATCGAACGACATGTACCCCTCCATCGACGGGTCGGCTCCGTTATCTGTGACGATGAGCACCGGTTCAGCCGTGAGCCCCTCGGGGCACACGCTCAGCTCCGGCACACCAACGAGTTCGCTCGTGAACTCCACGCCGGTGCCGTCGGCGGTGAGCACGGGCGAGCTGAAGGTGAAGGCGGGTTGGCGATCGTCGGGCGTCGTGCTCGCCAACAGCTCGTCGGTGCACTCGGGAGTCGATGCGTCGGCCTGCGCAGTGCGGGTCTCGCCGTCGGGGCCGACGACGGTCCACGCCGGAAGGGTCACCTCGTTCATGTCGGTCGGGCTGACGAAGAACGCTGGGCTGACGGTGCCGGGCGCGAACACGGTCGGCACCAGAAACAGGTCGGCTTCCTCCCCGTTCTCCACCGTGCTGTCGTCGGCGCCGAGCACCACGGCGTCGCCCTCGTTCACGTAGGCGAACGCGACCTCTCTCGTGAGGCTGTCCATGTCGATGCACACAACGCTCGGCACGATGGCGGCACCCGCCCCGGTGCCAGGCAGCTCGGGCAGCGACTCCGCAGGGGGCTCCGTGGTGGAAGCACCCGTCGTCGGGGCTGCTGTGTCGACCGTGGTGGTGTCGGAGCTCTTCGAGTCATCGCTGCCACATGCCGACATCACCAGACCCACAACACCAAGGGTGAGCATCAACCTCTTGCGCGCGTGCCTGTTGGATTCCACGGTCTGCTTCACTCCGGACCTCCCCGTCGTCTTCCGGTCGAAGAAGTGTGCCAGATTCCGCCTCCGTCATCTGCACCGCCGCGGTTCGTGAGGGTCCACGACCCGCTGAGTACGCTCCGACCATGAACGGTGACCAGGCGATGCGAGCGTTTGCGGCGGGGCTTCCAGGCCCGGAGTTCCCCAACCCGGCGTGGGTGACGCCGAAGCCCTTGGCGCAGAGCACCGTCGCCATCGTCACCAGCGCGGCCCTGCACACGCCCGACGACGAGGCCTTCAGCGCGGCCGACACGGGCTACCGGGTCATCGAGCGCCACCGCCGCGACCTGGTGATGGGCCATTGGAGCCCCAACTTCGACCACACGGGCATCGTGCTCGACCTCAACGTGGTGTACCCGATCGACCGGCTGGAGGAACTGGCCCAGCAGGGTGCCATCGGGGCGGTGGCGCCCCGCCACATTTCGTTCGCGGGCAACCAGCCCGACGATGTGGCCACCATCCGCCTCGACACCGGCCCGCAAGCGGCGGCTGCCCTGAAGGCCGACGGTGTCGACGTGGTGCTGCTCACCCCCGTTTGACCACTGTGCACGCGCACCGTGAGTGTGCTCGCCCATGTGTTCGAAGCCGCTGGCATCGCCACGGTTGCCCTGTCGTCGGTGCGTGAGATGTGCGCGAAGGTGTCGCCGCCTCGCGCCCTGCACTGCGAGTTCCCCCTCGGTCGTCCGCTCGGTAAACCGAACGACGCTGCCTTCCAGCACGACGTGCTCGCCCGTGCCTTCGCACTTCTCGATGCGCCCAGCGGCCCGGTGTTGGTCGACCACCCCGAGGTGATCGAGAGCGACGAGCAGCCGCTGGCGTGCGCCCTGCCGCCGCGCTTCGACCCGTCGCTACCACCGGCGGTCGATGAGGCCCGCGGCCTGCGCAAGGCGTACGACCGCCAACTCAGCCGCCGCGGCGTCACGGCAGTGGGCCGGGTGACCGACGCCGATGGCGTTCCCGGTGCGATCGGCGTGCTGCACGCCATCGCCAACGGGGCCGACTGGAAGGAAGCGGGCCTGCCGGGCGGCAACACCATCTCGGTGTGCCACGACATCCGCAACTACTACGAGGAAGCCGCGCTGGAACTCGTCGACGGCCCGCCACCCGTGGGCCGGGCCATGGAGGACTGGTTCTACGACCAGACCGAAGCCGGCCGCACCATCCTGGCCGCGCGCGCAGCCATCAAAGACTCCGGCGCCAAGTTCCCCATCTGGTTCTACATGGTGGCTGGCCACCGTTGAGCACAGTGGCTGGCCACCGCTAGCCCCGATCGGGCCGCAACAACGGAGGGGTCAACAGGGTGGCGCCCCCAACCCGGAACAACTGGGCCGGGCGACCGCCGACCCGCCGAGTCGTGGCACCGACCGGCTCGATGAACCGCTCGGCAGACGTCACCTTGCGGTGGAAGTTGCGGGGGTCGAGCGGCGTGCCCCAGACCGCTTCGTAAATGCGCCGAAGCTCGGCCACCGTGAATTCAGGCCGACAGAACGCAGCCGCGAGCGAGGTGTACTCAAGCTTCGACCGAGCGCGCTCCACTCCGTCGCGCAGAATCTGGGTGTGATCGAACGCGAGGCGAGTGGGTGAGGCCCCAAGGAGGGCTTCCACCTCTACCCACGACGCCGCGGCAGCATCGCTACCAGCTACGGGCTGGGGCATGTCGGGGAGGAAGGCGAGGTACGCAGTGCTGACCACTCGGCCCCTGGGGTCGCGGCCGGGCGCTCCATAGGTTGCCAACTGCTCGAGGTGCGCACCACCCGGGGCGACACCGGTTTCTTCCCGGAGTTCCCTCGCCGCCGCCGTGGCCAGATCTTCCCGCTCTTCGACGAAACCTCCCGGAAGCGCCCACCGTCCCTTGAACGGCGCTGCGCCGCGACGTACGAGCAACACCTGCAACTGGTCGCCGCGTACGGTAAGCACCACCAAATCCACGGTGATGGCTGCGTTGAGACGAAGACCAGACACGACGACAGCTTATTCGTCATCTTGACGATAAGGCGACCCCGAGTTATCGTCTGTCTGACGACAACAAGGAGACAGGCCATGGCCGACATCACCAAGCGACTCTTCCTCCGGCACCTCCGCGCCAACCCAACGTCGCATGTTCGGCATGTGCGCAACGGCAAGGTCGCGCACGACGGCGCCGGGCAGGCCTTCTGGTTCCGCCCCCTCACGGCATCACTCAGCGAAGTGCCGATGGATGATCGCGAGCAGCCCCTGCTCTTCCACGCTCGCACATCGGACTTCCAAGACGTCACGGTGCAGGCAACGATCGCGTACCGGATCACCGACCCCGCCACCGCCGCGGCCCGCATCGACTTCGCGATCGACCCTAACACGGGCACGTGGATTGGCCTTCCGCTGGAACAGATCGGAGGTCTGCTCACCCAGCTGGCGCAGCAGCACACGCTGCAGCTCGTGGCTGGCATGTCCCTCCCTGCGGCACTGGCAGACGGAGTTGCAGCGATTCACGAACGGGTTGCCAGCGGCTTGACAACTGATGCTCGCCTGGCCGACATCGGCGTCGCCGTTGCCGACGTGCGCGTGATCGCAGTGCGTGCCGAGAGCGACGTCGAGCGGGCGTTGCAGACCCCCGCCCGGGAGCTCATCCAGCAGGACGCCGACAAGGCAACGTTCGAGCGGCGCGCTGTGGCAGTCGAGCGCGAGCGGGCGATCGCCGAAAACGAGCTGCAGAACCAGATCGAACTCGCCCGCCGCGAGGAGCAGCTGGTGTCGCAGAAGGGGCAGAACGAGCGCAAACGAGCCGAGGAACAAGGCGCCGCCGAACGGATCGCGGCCACCGCCGCCGCGGAGACCGCGACGATCGCCGCGGACGCAAAGGCCCGCAACGACCGGCTTCACGCGGCGGTGAAGGCCGAGACCACCCGCGACGTGGGCATCGCCCACGCCGAGGCTGAAGCCGCGCATCTCGCTGCCTACCGCGAACTCGAGGCCGCCACCATCCTCGGGCTGGTGGTGAAGGAACTGGCCGGCAACCTGCCAAGCATTGGCACCTTGAACCTCACGCCGGATCTCCTCACCACTCTGTTCGCCGGACTCAGCGAGCGCCTCGGCACATCGCCCGCGGTGACCACCCAGGGAACCTGACGTGGCCCTCGCGCCGCGCCTGGTGGTGGTCCACCGGCACACCGAGTACGAAGAGCTCGTCGCCCGGCACGGCACACGCCAACAGGTGGGCTTCTTCCTTTCCACACGCGGCCGCACCTTGGACGAAGTGGAGGCTCGACACGCCGCTCAGCAGGACGCACTTGCTGCGGCGATCGGCGCCGCTCCGCTTGAGTGGCGCCGCGGCACCGTGGAGCGGATGGATCTCGCTCGCTTCGCGTTCAGTCCGGACGACATCGTGATCGCAGTCGGACAGGACGGGCTGGTGGCGAACGTCGCCAAGTACCTCACGGGGCAGCCTGTTGTGGGGATCAACCCAGAGCCTGCCCGCTACCCAGGTGTTCTGGTGCAGCACCCGCCGGCAGCCTGTTGTGGGGATCAACCCAGAGCCTGCCCGCTACCCAGGTGTTCTGGTGCAGCACCCGCCGGCAGCC
>DMQJ01000293.1 GCA_003455715.1 Acidimicrobiaceae bacterium
CCACCGCGGCCCCCACGGGCGGGGTGCCCCCCCCACGCTCGCCGGCGACGCGCCGCCGCCAGCGTCGCCTCGTCGGCGTCGGCATCGACACCGAGAAGGGCGAACGGATCGGCGGCCATGGGCGAGGCGTCAGGCGCCGAGCACCGGCACGCCGCGCCAGCGACCGAGCTCGCCTTCGGCGCTCACCGCCGGAAGGAGATCTGGCCACTTCACCGCTGGGTCGACGATGGCCAGCAGTTGGTGCTGGTACGCCCCCATTGCCCAGACTCCGGTGCGGAGCATGTCGGCAGCATCGGTAGTGGCTGCACCGGTGAGCTGGTGTACCAGCCACGCCTGGGGCGTGAGCGCCTGTGCCATCGCCGCCCACTCTGCCGCCATGGCCCGATGGACGTAGGAGAGCTTCGCCAGCATCCATGACGCCGCTGGCGCCGAGCCGACAGTGGCCACCCAGTCGTCGGCCTTGCCTGGCAAGCGACCGGTGAGCCAACCAGCGTCAGGCGTCGTATCAGGCTCGTCGCCCACGAGCACTGCGAGAGCAGCGCCGGTGGTGTCGACCACTACCAACCCAGGCAGCGCATTGACCACGACGGACGCCGCGCCGCCGAGCGAATCGAGCGACGAAAGGAGGTCGGAGCACGTCGCATCGAGGTTGCTCTCGGGCGCAACCATCGCCGTTGCCACCACCGCGCCGCTGCCGGCGCGAGCCGTCACCTGCACGTCGGCGGAACGCCACTCGACCACTAACTGCCCGGCGAGTCCAGTCATCGTGCCAACGCTACCCATGCTGCTTCCAGACCGTATGTCGTGCGCCGTCCGGTTCGGTGACCCAGTCGGCGTTCACGCCCCACCGCCCATCAAAGACGACATCGCGCGCCGGTCGGCGGCGCACCGGCCCGTGAGCACCCACCGGACGGCCGAGGGTGACGCACGCCGACATCGCGACGTGATCGGGCACCCCCAGCAACTCCCTCAGTTGCCCCTCCACCATGAGGTGGAACATGTTGACGGCGCCTCCGTAGCCGAGCGCCCGCGCCGCGAGCAGCAGGTTCTGCACCGCCGGATACACCGAGCCCCCTTCGTAGGGCGACGGGTCGCGATAGCGCTCCATGCACACCACCACCACAACGGGCACCTCTGCGAAGTGATCGACATAGTGCCGCATCGTGGCCGCCATGCGGGCCTTGGGCGAGTCGGGCGTTGCGCCAGTTCCGGCGCCGTACCCATCTCGTTCCTCCTTGTGCGCCCACATCCGTTGTGCAGCTCCGGCGATGAGCTGCCGGGCCGCCGTCGAGGTGGGTTCGTCTCGCAGCACGAGGTACCGAACCGGTTGCCGGTTACTACCGCTCGGCGCTCGCGTGGCATGCCACAACATGGCCGCCAGGTCGGCCTCCGGCACAGGTTCCGGCGTGTAGCGGCGGATGGTGCGCGTCGTGGCCAAGCCGTGGAGTAGCTCGAGCAACGGTTCGGTCATGAACGCAGGCTCAGCGACCGGTGAACTTCGGCGGACGCTTCTCCATGTACGCGGCCACGCCCTCACGGAAGTCGGAGGTGCGCAGCAGCGGCAGCAACTGTAGGAACACGTGGTGCACGTTCTGGTCGAAGGTCTCGGTCTCCGCAGCCCGCATCATCCGCTTGATCGCGCGCACGGCGAGCGGCGCGTTGGCCGCGATCTCACCAGCAAGGTCGCGGACGGTGTCGTGGAACAGCTCGCCGCGCACAACATGGTTCACCAAACCAAGGTCGTGTGCCTCTTGGGCGTTGAGCACCCGACCGGTGAAGGCGATCTCCGCAGCCTTCGCATAGCCGACGATGCGAGGCAACAGCCAGGTGCCACCGCTCTCGGGAAGTATGCCTCGCTTGGCGAAACCAGGGTTGAGCTTCGCGGTATCGGCCGCCACGCGAATGTCGCAGCCCAATGCCAGGTCGAGTCCGTAACCGGCAGCCCCACCGTTGAGCGCGCAGATGGTGGGCGTATCGAGATTGTGCAGCACCGTGGGTGGCGTAAAGCGGAGGTCGAGTTCACCCGGAATGCCTTCGCCGCCGCCCATCCCGCCGAGCGAACCGGGAGCGGAGTTCATCTGCGCAGCCATGTCGAGCCCGGCGCAGAAGGCCTTCCCCGCTCCAGTGATGACGATGCACCGCACCTGCGGGTCTCGATCGGCCTGCAGGAGTCGCTCGCTGAGCTGGTCGAGCATCGTTCCGGAGATGGTGTTCATCCGGCCTGGGGCGTTGAGCGTGATGGTCGCGATGTGGTCGGCAACCTCGTACAGCACCTCGTCGGGCGTCGTCGAGGGCGTGGATTCGGCAGCGGCGGCGTCGGTCATGCACGGAACCGTAGCCGTCCCGTCATCGAAGAACCGTGCCGCAGTGCTTGTGAGCGCGTGAACGAGCGACCTAAGCTACGGCCCTCGCAAACAACCCGGGCTGTTCCAACAGCTCTGGCTCCTAGGGGGAGAAACCCATGCAGAAAACCCGTGTGCGCCGGGCAGGCGCGCTGCTCGTAGGCCTGGCGATGTTCGCCGCGGCCTGCGGCGACGATGAGAAGGCAGCCGAGACCACGGCAGCTCCGGAGACCACCGGCGCGACCGAGACCACCGAGGCTGCTCCGGAGACCACCGAGATGGCTCCCGAGACCACCGAGGCCATGGAGGCCGGCGGCGATCTCGAGGGCTTCAAGGGCACCACGCCGCTCACCCCGCTGGGCGACGACTTCAAGGAGCGCCTGCTCGCTGTCGACCCGGAACTCGTCGACTTCAACTACGCCGCTGAGGGCTACGACCTCACGATGATCATCGCCCTGGCCGCCTACAAGGCGAACACCGATGGCATCGAGTACGCGAGCGAGATCATCGGCATCACCCGCGATGGTGAGAAGTGCAGCGACTTCGCGTCCTGCGCTGCCATCATCGACGCCGGTGGCGACCCCGACTACGACGGCTACAGCGGCCCGATCACGCTCAACGGCGTGGGCGACCCGCTCGAGGCCAGCTACGGCGTGCTCACCATGGGCGCCGACAACCGCATCGACGACAGCCTCACCGAGTACCTGCCGGCCGCTGCGTCGGCCGACGCCGACCTTCCGGTCGTGCCGGTTGAGGGCACCCGCGCTGGCGACGGCGAGCTGAAGATTGGCACCCTGCTGCCCGTCACCGGCTCGCTCGCCTTCCTCGGGCCACCCGAAATCGCCGGTGTGAAGCTCGCCGTCGAAGAGGTCAACGCCGCTGGTGGCGTGCTCGGCAAGCCGGTCGTCCTCGTCGAGGGCGACTCCGGCGACACCCCCGAGTTCGCCAACGCCACGGTCGACCGCCTGCTGGCCGAGAACGTCGACGCCGTTGTTGGCGCCGCCGCCTCGGGCATCTCGCTGTCGGTGATCGACAAGATCACCGGCGCTGGCGTGGTGCAGTTCAGCCCGGCCAACACCTCTGACGCACTCACCACCTACGAGGACAAGGGCCTGTACTTCCGTGTCGCCCCGCCCGACCTCCTCCAGGGCGCGGCCATCGCCAAGCTCGTCGCTGACGACGGCAACACCAACGTTGCCATCATCGCCCGCAACGATGCCTACGGCACCGGCCTGGCCGAAGTGGTCCAGAACACCCTCGAGGCTGCCGGCATCACCGTCACCGTCGTGAAGATCTA
This sequence comes from Acidimicrobiaceae bacterium, assembly GCA_003455715.1. Taxonomy (GTDB): domain Bacteria; phylum Actinomycetota; class Acidimicrobiia; order Acidimicrobiales; family Ilumatobacteraceae; genus UBA668. The sequence goes on from DMQJ01000293.1 coordinate 3,640, forward strand.
CGAGCCCGACGCAGGCACGTTCGACGCCGAGGTTGCCGACATCGTCGGTTCCGCCCCGGACGCCGTCGTCGTGATCGGCTTCGAGGAGTCGTCGAAGATCCTCCGCACGATGGTGGAGAACGGCGCTGGCCCCCGCGACATCAACGTCTATGGCTGCGATGGCAACATCGGCAACGGCCTGGGCGAGAGCTACGACGCCGAGGGCTGATGCGTTCCACGGTCTCAACCTGAGTCCGTAGTACGTCAAGAACCGAGCGAGGCCCCGGGGCAACCCGGGGCCTCGTCGCGTCCCGGCTAGGGTCGGCGGACGTGCAGGTGGCAAACGCCCTCCGTCGGCTCGCTGCGCTCGTCCTGATGTGCGCTGGGTGCGCTGGGTGCGCCGACAGCCACTCCACAGCTCAGCCGAGCACGGCGCTCACGGTGCGCCCCCTGCAGTACCGCGACGATGTGGTCGCCAACCGTCTCCAACTGCAGGTGACCAACGGCCTCGAGGAGACACTGCGGGTCACGTCGATTCGGCTCGACTGGGATGGCTTCGAGTCGGCCCCAGCGGAGCGCACCGTCACGCTCACGCCTGGCCGCACCGTCGATCTGCCTGTGCCGATCGGTCGCCCGGCATGTTCCATCGACGGTACCCACGTCGCCGATCTGCCCGCTCGCGATGCGACGGCGGTGTTGACTCTCGACGACGGGTCGACCCGAGTGGTCATCGTCGACGATGTCGATGGCCTACTCACCGGCATTCATCACGCCACGTGCGTGGAGGAAATGGTCGCTCTGCACGCCCGGGTGCTGTTCACCGACCTCCAGGCGGACGCGCCCGATGGACACGCAGCGGTTGTCGGCCAGTTGCGGGTGGAGCGTGGCACGTCGACGGGCGACGTCGTGGTGCACGCAGTGGCGGGCACCATCCCGTTCAGCCTCGCCGCCCCGCAGGCGCCCGCTGAGGGCCCCCTCGTCGTCCTTCCTCAAGGGGAACGCTCTGCGGCGACACCCGTGTGGTTCGTGCACGGCCGCTGCGATGCTCACGCAGTAGCGGAGACGAAACAACCCTTCCGGTTCGTGGCCACCATCGAACTCGACGACGGTTCGATGCACACCATCGTGGTGGAGCCCGACGAGTCGGTGCGGGAGATGATGCTGTCCACCGTCGCCGATCGCTGCCGCAGCCTCGGATTGGACGGTGCGCTCGACTCAGCCGCCGGTGGCCCGGGCGAGGGTGCCCAGGTAGAGGCCGATGACGTTGGGGTCGGCCAGTAGCTCGCGGCCGCTGCCGGTGTAGGCGTTGCGGCCCTGATCGAGCACGTAGCCACGGTCGACCACCTGCAGACAACGGCGGGCGTTCTGCTCCACCATGAGAATGGCAACACCGCTGGCGTTGATGCGCTTGCAGTTGATGAACACCTCGTCTTGCAGCATCGGAGAGAGCCCGGCCGACGGCTCGTCGAGCAACAACACGCTGGGATTGAGCATGAGTGCCCGCCCCATCGCCACCATCTGCCGCTCGCCACCTGACAGCGCACCGGCCGACTGGTTGGCACGGGTGCCCAGCTTGGGAAACATCTCCGACACCACGGCAAACCGCTCGGCAAACAGCGAGGGCTTCAAGTAGCAGCCCATCTCGAGATTTTCGCGGACGGTGAGGCTGGGGAACACGTTGCGCGTCTGGGGCACGAACCCGACTCCCTGCCCCACAAGGGCATGCGCCTTCGTGCCGGTGATCTCCTTACCCCGTAGGTGCACCGACCCGTCGCGGATCTTGAGCATGCCGAGAATGGCCTTCAGCAGCGTCGACTTACCGGCGCCGTTGGGGCCGATGATGCCCACGAACTCGCCGGGACCTACCGTCAGGTCGCAGCCGTTGAGAATGTTGACGTCGGCGGTGTACCCACCCACTAGGCCGCGCACCGAAATGACGTCGTCGGCGGCCACTGCTTCCTGCTCGCTCATTGGATGGCTCCGATGTCGGTGTTCTGGTGAGCGCCGAGGTAGGCGTCGATGACTTCCTGGTTGCCGCCGATGAACTCCGGCGGGCCTTCGGCGATGATGCGCCCCTCGGCCATCACCACCACCCAGTCGCTGATCTCGTGCACCATGTCCATGTCGTGCTCGACGAACAACACCGTGCGGCCTTCGGCCTTCAGGCCCTTCACATGGTCGAGCAAGCTCTGCTTCAGCGCCGGGTTCACACCCGCCATCGGCTCGTCGAGCATCACCATTTCGGGCTCCACCATCAGCGCTCGGGCCATTTCGAGCAACTTTCGCTGGCCACCCGACAGCGAGCCGGCGAACTCGTCGCGCATGTGGTCGAGCTTGAAACGCTCGAGCAGCGCTTCGGCGCGCGAGGTGATCTCGGCCTCCTGGTCGCGCCACAGGAACCGGAACGGCGCAGTCAGCAGGTTCTCGCCCTTCTGGCCCGTCGCACCCAGCCGCATGTTCTCGATAACCGTGAGCCGCGAGAGGCTCTTGGTGAGTTGGAACGTGCGCACCATACCCAGCCGCGCCGCTTGATGTGGGCGGACCTTCTGCATCGGCCGGCCGTTGAAGGCCCACGTGCCGGAGTTTGCGGTGTCGAAGTTGGTGAGCAGGTTGAAGAACGTGGTCTTGCCCGCACCGTTGGGCCCGATGAGCGCGGTGATGGAGTTGCGCTGCACCTCGATGTGGTCGACGTCGACTGCGACGAGGCCGCCGAAACGACGCTGCACGCTGTCGGCAACCAGGATGGGCTCAGGCTTGGCGACTCCGGGGGTGGGCGTGAGCCCCTCGAACGGGTTCACCGTGTCATCGGACATCGAACGACTGCTCCTTTCGGTCGCCGAAGATGCCTTGTGGCCGGAAGATCACGAGCAGGGCGAGGCCGCCGCCAACGATGATCCAGCGGAAGAAGCTGAAGTTCGACGAGTCCATGATCCAGCTCGGCAGGTTGAAGCCCGACCCATCGGTCCAGTCGGCGAGCAAGCTGTCGCTGAAGCTGATGATGAACCAGAAGATCATCGCACCGATGATGGGGCCCTTCACCCGGCCGATACCACCGAGCACGACGATTGCGTAGGTGAGGAACGTGAACTGGGTCTGGAAGCTGGTGGGTGCAGCGCTGCGCTGGCCAATCACCAGAATCGCACCACCGAACGCACCGATCACGCCGCCCAGAACGAGGCTCGTCATCTTGTAGGCGAACACGTTCTTGCCGAGGCTGCGGGCCGCGTCTTCGTCCTCACGGATGCTGCGCAGCACCCGGCCCCATGGACTGCGCATCAGCGACCATACGAGGACCGAGAAGAGCCCAACGAGCAACCACCCGAGCACCATGACCCAGGCGATGTACGGGCTTACCTGCACCTTCCACAACGAGAACCCTTCGTCGAGGAAGCCAGGAATCGTGTTCTGGATGTCGTTGGTGAACGAGTTGATGCCATCGGTGGAGCCGGTGACGTTCACCCACTTGGGGGTCGACACCAAGAGGCGCAGGATCTCGGCGGCTGCAATGGTGACGATGGCCAGGTAGTCGCTCCGCAGGCGCAGGGTAGGGATACCGAGCAACAGGGCGAACACGGCTGACGAGACGATGACGACGGGAATGGTGGCCCACAGCGACCACCCCCAGTTGGAGATTGGCATCGCCACGGCGTAGCCACCGACCAGGGCGAACCCGGCTTGCCCGAAGTTGAGCAGACCGGTGTAGCCGAAGTGCACATTGAGGCCGATGGCCGCCAGGCAGTAGGCGATGGCTGAGATACCGATCGCGCCGAAGAGTGCGTTGGAGATGGTCTGGCTCATCCGACTCGCTCCTTCTTACCGAGAATGCCCTGCGGCCGGAAGAGCAGCACAAGAATCATCGCCAGCAGCGCTCCCACGTTCTTCAAATCGGTGTAGTTGC
>DMQJ01000297.1:0-6373 GCA_003455715.1 Acidimicrobiaceae bacterium
CTCGGGTTGGTCCCCGTGGGGGCGTTGGGGGGTGGCCTGATTTGGGGCCGCTTGCAGACACCGAGGGCGCCAATCCCGCCGACGGCCCGCCGGCCGATGCCCAGCGCCACCGCGGCCACGCCGATGGCCAACAGCGTGAAGTTGGGGAACTCGGCGAGGGGCGAGTCGACATAGCGCTTGCCAGCGGCGGGCACCACGCTGCGGCCCTTCGGCACCAGCGCGCCCTCCACGCTGAAGTCGAGCGAACCGGTACCGCGTAAGCCGTGGGTGTGCCACGTGTCGTGGAACGTCACGTCGGCGGCGGGGAAGAACATCACGTGCTGGGTGCCGTCGTCGGCCATTGCCCCGCCGACAATCCATTGGCAGTGCTGGGTACCGCTCCCCCACATCCATCGACCGTCGACCCGCCAGTGGTCGCCGTCGCTCACGGCTCGCCCGTTGGGTGCGAACACTCCGCCGGTGACAGTGAGCGGGTCGGTGAAGATGGGCTCGGCCCATTCCGGCGGCAGAAACGCGCACAGCGACGAGGTGGTGGTGGCGATCATTGTGCACCACCCGGCAGCGCCGTCGGCGCGAGCCACCGTCTCCATGCACTGCAGCATGGTGAGCGGGTCGGCTTCCGGGCCGCGGTATGCAACGGGCACGGCCATGCGCAACAGCTCGCCCTCGCGCAGTGCCTCCATCACCGGGGTGGGCAAGCGCCGCAATTCCTCACCTTCGGCGGCGTGAGCGCGTGCGACGGCACCAACGGCCTCGGCGGCGGCCAGCAGTTGCGCGGCGCTCATGAGCGGCCGCCCTGCACACGCTGCGCCTCGGCCCACGACATGCCCCGAGTGGCATCGGGTTCTCGCGGCAGGCCGAGCACGAGTTCGCCGATGATGTTGCGCTGCACGGCGAACGTGCCGCCGCCGATGGTGAGCGCTTGGCTGAAGCAGAACCCGTCGTACCAGCCAGGGTGGTAGAGACCACCGTCGGGCTTCTCCGGGCCGAGGCCCTTGGTATCGGTGCCGGGTACGAACGGCTCGGACCCGTCGCCACCGGTGAGCATCGCTGAGGCGCCGATGGCGTCGCGGGCGACGGCCATCACATGCTGCCCGTGCTCGTCGGCCAGCAGCTTGCGGATACTCGCCTCCGGGCCGGGCTGCTCACCCTTCAGCGCCGCGGTGAGGGTGCGCAACCGGATGAGGTCGAGCAGCACGTGCTCGATGTACACCTGTGCCACCCGTTGCCGCAGATGAGGGTCGGTGACCGGGCCGAGGTCGCGCAAGCTGTCGATCATCTCCAGCGCGGTCGGGCCGTTGCCCCACAACACGCCACCGGTGCTGAGCGACACGCGCTCATTGCCGAGGGTGACCTTGGCCAACCGCCACCCGTCGTTGAGTTCACCGATGAGGTTCTCGGCCGGGATGCGCACGTCGGTGAAGAAGACCTCGTTGAACGTGTGCCCTCCGGTCATCTCGGTGATGGGACGGCGCTCGATGCCCGGGGCATCCATTGGGCACACGAAGTAGCTGACACCCTTGTGCTTGGGCGCGTCCGGGTCGGTGCGAGCGATGAGAATGCCGTACTTCGCGTACTGGGCGCCGCTGGTCCAGATCTTCTGGCCGTTCACCACGAACTCGTCGCCATCGCGCACGGCCCGCGTGCCCAGGTTCGCCAGGTCGCTCCCCGCTCCGGGCTCGCTGAACAGCTGGCACCAGAACTCCTCGCCCGACAGCAGGCCCGGGAGGTACGTCGCATGCTGCTCGGGCGTGCCCGCATAGAGGATGGTGGGGCCGGCCCAGCCGATGCCGATCGGGTTCACCGGACGGCGCACCTTGGCCCGCGTGAGTTCGTCGTCGATGATCAGCTGATGGATCGGGTCGGCGTCGAGCCCCCAAGGTGCCGGCCAATGCGGTGCCACATAGCCGGCCTCGGCCAGCTCCTTTCCACTCGGGTTCGGGTGCGTGGCCAACCACTCGCGCACGGCCAGCCGGCGGGGATCGTCCTCTGCGGGGAGCTCGAAGTCCATACCCGCGACCCTATTCCGTGCGCCTGTCAGATGACATAGGCTCCGCGGCGTGTCGATCGAACTGCAGCCCATCACCGACGACAACGTCGGCGACGTGTTCGACCTTAAGGTCGCGCCTGGGCAGGAGGAGTTCGTGTCCACCAACGCCTGGTCGCTGGCCCAGGCGTACGCGGAGTACGACATCGCGTGGCCCCGCGCCATTGCAGTGAACGGCGAGGTCGTCGGCTTCGTCATGCTCGAGATCGACCCGGAAGAAGAGAACGGCCGCCCGTTCTGGTTGTGGCGGCTGATGATCGACGCCGAGCACCAGCGGCGTGGTTACGGCCGGGCGGCACTGCTGCTGGCGCTCGCGCATGCCCGTTCGCAGGGCGCCACCGAGATCTACACATCGTGGGTACAGGGCGAGGGTGGGCCCGAACCGTTCTACCTCGGGCTCGGGTTCGAACCCACCGGCGAACTCGACGACGACGAGATCGTCGCGGTGCTGTCGCTCGTCTGATCGAGCCGCTCGCCCTCGGGCACTCGACCGTCAGTGGCTAGCCTCCCCGCATGACTTCCGTTCGTGCGTTCACTGTCGGCCACACCGCGTCGGGTTGGGCCCGCAGCATCACCGAGGTCGAGCAGGAGATGCTGGGGCCGGGCGACACCGTCATTGCCGTCGAGTACTCGTGCATCAACTACAAGGACGGCCTGGCCTCGTCGGAGACGGGGCGAGTGGCACGGCTCGATCCCCTCGTTCCCGGAGTCGACCTCGCCGGAGAGGTGATCGAGTCGGCCGACCCCTCGCTGGCGCCCGGCACCAAGGTGCTGGTGAACGGTTTCGACCTCGGTGTCTCGCACCATGGCGGTTACGCGGCACGTGCGGTCGTCCCGTCCGAGTGGGTGGTGCGCCTGCCCGAGGGTCTCACCACGCGCACGGCGATGATGGTGGGCACCGCGGGGTACACGGCCGCATTGTCGGTCGATGCGCTGGAACGGGCCGGCCTGCAGCCGGGTACCGGGCCGGTGCTCGTCACCGGAGCCACGGGCGGCGTGGGGTCGTTCGCCGTTGGCATGTTGGCGGCGCGCGGATACGAAGTGGTGGCGTCCACCGGCAAGGAGTCGGAAGCCGAGTGGTTGCGCTCCATCGGCGCCGCGGCCGTCATCCACCGCTCGGAGTTGACGCCGGAGAAGATCCGTCCGCTCGAGAGCGAACGGTGGGTCGGCGCGGTCGATTGCGTCGGCGGTCAGACGCTCGCCTACGTGCTGGCCACGATGCGCTACGGATGCTCGGTAGCAGCGAGCGGGCTCACGGGCGGCAGCGGCCTTCCCACCACCGTGATGCCGTTCATCCTGCGTGGAGTGAACCTGCTGGGCATCGACAGCGTGCAGACCCCCATCGGCCCGCGTCGGGCGATGTGGGAACGCATCGCCACCGACCTCAAGCCGACATGGCTCGACTCCGAGGAGTGGGACGTCATCGGCCTCGACGCGCTCCCGGAGGCGCTCGACCGCATCCTCTCCGGCGGTATGCGCGGCCGCACCCTGGTCGACCCCACCCGCTGACCCGCCCGCCTGGGCGACTCGGCGGCTACGGTCGGCGACCGTGACTGCTGGCTGGAACCTCGCCGATATCTGGGAACGCAACGCCGATCGCTTTCCCGACGCCCTCGCCCAGCTCCAGGGCGACCGCGCCTTCACGTGGGCCGAGTTCGACCGTCGGGCCGACGGCATCGCCGCCACCCTGCTGGCAGGCGGTGCTCAGCGGAACGACAAAGTGGCGCACTACCTCTACAACTGCCCCGAGTACCTGGAGAGCATGTTCGGCATGTTCAAGGCGGGGTTGGTGCCGGTGAACACCAACTACCGCTACACCGACGACGAGCTCGAGTACCTGTGGAACAACGCCGACGCCGTGGCGGTGGTGTTCCACGGCACGTTCACTTCGCGGTGCGCTGCGATGCGGTCGCGGGTGCCGGCGGTGCGTACCTGGATCTGGGTCGACGACGGCAGTGAGGCCTGCCCCGAGTGGGCGGTGCCCTACGAGACGGCGGCTGCCTCGGCACGCGCCCGGGTGGCCGCACCGTGGGGCCGTTCACCCGACGACCTGTACATCCTGTACACCGGCGGCACCACCGGTATGCCGAAGGGCGTCATGTGGCGTCAGGACGACATCGTCGGCAGCCTCGATGCACCCTCGAAGCGCCCCCTGCCAGCCGTGCCCGGTTGGGCCGAGTTCGACGAGCGGATGGCCAAGCCCGGGCCTCGCAACCTGCCCGCCGCGCCCCTCATGCACGGCACCGGGGCATTCAACGCAATGTGGAACCTCGTGCTCGCCGGCTCGGTGGTCACCTTGCCCGGCCGCCACTTCGACCCGGTGGAACTGCTCGACTGCATCGAGCGCGACAAGGTGAACAGCATCTCCATCGTCGGCGACGCGTTCGCCAAGCCCATCCTGCGCGCGCTCGACGCCGAGCCCGAGCGGTGGGACATTTCGTCGCTGCGTGTGATGATCTCCAGCGGCGTCATCTGGGCTGCGGAAACGAAAGCCGGTCTGCTACGCCACAACGCCCGTCTGATCATGATCGACAGCCTCGGCTCCAGCGAGGCCATCGGCATGGCCAGCAACACCACCACCGCCGAGTCGGCGCCCTCCACCACCACCGCCAAGTTCGGCCTCGGTCCCAACACCAAGGTGCTCACCGAGGATGGCCGCGAGGTGCAGCCAGGCAGCGGCGAGCGCGGCCGCGTGGCGCTGCGTGGTCGCACCCCCATCGGCTACTACAAGGACGAGGCGAAGAGCGCCGCCACCTTTGTGGTGCACGACGGCGTCCGCTGGAGCATTCCTGGCGACTGGGCCGAGGTGGAAGCCGACGGCACGTTGAAGCTGTACGGGCGCGGCAGCCAGTGCATCAACACCGGCGGCGAGAAGGTGTACCCGGAGGAGGTCGAAGAGGCGCTGAAGACGCACCCGTCCGTCGCCGACGCTGCGGTGGTGGGTGTGCCCGACGAACGCTTCGGCGAGGCCATCACGGCGCTCGTGGAGCCCCACGACGGTTTCGAGGTCGACGAGACGGTGCTCATCGCCCACGTGCGTGAGCACCACGCCGCCTACAAGTCACCCAAGCGGGTGCTGGCCATCGACACCATCGGCCGGGCCGCCAACGGCAAACTCGACTACAAGCGCCTCAAAGCCGAGGCCATGCACCGCCTCAACCTCCCCTGACCTGCCCCCCTCACCCACGTTTTACGTAAAAGGTGACAACCCGGAGGCCCAGGTCAGACCCTGTGGAAACCCTGTCACCTTTTACGTAAAACGGGGTTGGGCGGGTACGGTTCGGGGGTATGAGCGATCAACTCGGATACGACGGCAAGGTAGTCATCATCACGGGCGCCGGCGGCGGCCTGGGCCGGCAGCACGCGCTGCTCATGGCGTCGCGAGGCGCGCTGGTGGTCATCAACGATCTCGGCGGCGCCATCGACGGCAGCGGCAGCGACAAGGGTGCCGCCGAGCGGGTGGTCGACGAGATCAAGGCCCTGGGCGGCGAAGCCGTCGCCGACACCAACTCGGTGGCAACACCCGAGGGCGGCAAGGCCATCGTGCAGACCGCGCTCGATGCGTTCGGCACGGTCGACGTGGTCATCAACAACGCCGGCATCTTGCGCGACAAGGCCTTCCACAACATGGAGCCCGACCTGATGAACCCGGTGTTCGACGTGCACCTGAAGGGCGCCTTCCACGTCACCCAGCCAGCGTGGGGCATCATGCGCGAGAAGGGATACGGCCGCATCATCAGCACGTCGTCGGCCGCCGGCATCTTCGGCAACTTCGGCCAGACCAACTACGGCGCCGCGAAGATGGGCCTCGTCGGCTTCACCCGTGTCCTCGCAGTGGAAGGCGCGAAGTACAACATCAAGGCCAACGCCATCGCCCCGCTCGCCCTCACCCGCATGACCGAGAACCTGATGGGTGCCCTCGGCGACAAGCTCGACCCGGGCCTCGTGTCGCCGCTGGTGGCCTACCTCGCCCACGATGAGTGCCCGGTGAGCGGCCAGGTGTTCAGCGTCGGTGGCGGCCGCGTGGCCCAGGTGTTCATCGCCGAAACGCAGGGCTACTACAAGGCCGACCTCGGCCTCGAAGACGTGCGCGACAACTGGGGCACCATCACCAACCGCGACGGCTACGCAGTGCCGGGCAACCTCGCCGAAGAGACGGCGATGTTCCTCCCCTTCTTCAAGTGACCTGAGGAACGACCCCACCCCGCTCCCCGCTCCCCGCTTCCTTCGACCGTGTCATGCCTCCACCGGCGCTTCGACGGTCAGGGCATGACACGGACGCAAAGGAGGGGCAGGTGAGGCGGGGACCACGCTGCAGGTGGTCGG
>DMQJ01000297.1:6573-8897 GCA_003455715.1 Acidimicrobiaceae bacterium
GGTGGTCGGGTGGTCGGGTGGTCGGGTGAGAGGTGAGCGGGGCGCGGCCGGTACGGTCGGCGACGATGAGCACGATGATCTCCGTCGACGAGTTCCAGGCCGAGGCCCGCGAGTGGATCGCCGCCAACAAGCCTCATGCGCCGCGTGACTATGGCGCGATCTGCCCGCCCGATCTGGTGGAACACGGCCTCGACTGGCACCGGCGTCTGCACGCCAACGGCTACGCCGGCATCCACTGGCCGGAGGAGTACGGCGGCCGCGGCCTCACCCCCGACCACAACGCGGCATGGGGGTACGAGTGCGCGGTTGCCGGGGTGCCCGCCATCTTCAACATGGTGGGTCTCGTGCTCGCCGGGCAGGCGGTGCAGAAGTTCGGCACGCCGGAACAGAAGGCCCTCCACTTGCGTGCCACCCTCGACACCACGCACGTGTGGTGCCAGTTGTTCAGTGAGCCGGGCGCGGGTAGCGACCTCGGTGGCCTCACCACCAAGGCCGAGCGCGACGGCGACCACTTCGTGGTCAACGGCCAGAAGGTGTGGTGCAGCGGCGGCCGCTACAGCAACTGGGGCATCCTCATGGCTCGCACCGACCCCGACGCCCAAGGATTGGCGCGGAAGCACGACGGCATCTCGTTCTTCCTCTGCCCGATGGACCTGCCGGGCATCGAGGTGCGCCCGCTCAAGCAGATGACCGGTGAGGCCGAGTTCGACGAGGTGTTCTTCACCGACGTGCAGTTGCCGGCCGACTGCCTGCTCGGCCCGCTGCACGGTGGTTGGGGCGTGGGCATGGCCGTGCTCACCAACGAACGCGGCCACATCGGCACCAGCGTGATCGGTCTGGAGCGCCGCCTGGAGAGCATGGCGAAGCTGGCCGAGGGCCGCGAGCTCACCGCCCAGCAGCGCCAACGGCTGGTGCAACTCATCAGCAAGGGAACCGCGTACAAGGCAATGGCGCAGCGGCAAGGGCCGATCGCCTCCACCGCCGCCAGCCTGCTGAAGCTGGGCATCACGGAGATGATGTTCGAGAGCGCGATGCTGCGCGCCGACATCGCCGGGCCCGACGCGATGCTCGACGGACCGGAGGCGTTCGGGATGCTCCAGGCGCCGGGCGGCCGCATCGCAGGCGGCACCAGCCAGGTGCAACGCAATATCATCGGTGAACGACTACTCGGCTTGCCGAGAGAACCAAAGGGCTGAACGCCAAGGAGGCTCCCATGGATCCGATGCGACCCGCCGACACCAACGCCGCCAGCGGCAAGAGTGGCCCCAACCTGATGCTGGTGGTGCTCGCCGCCATCATTGCCTTTGTCGTCATCTTCGTGTTGCGCAACGACAACCCGACCGAGATCGACTTCATGTTGTTCGACTGGGACACCACGGTGCGCTGGTCGATCTTCATCGCCCTCATCATCGGCATCGTGCTCGACCGGGTGTTCAGCATCTGGTGGCGCCGCCGCGGCAAGCGCAAGAACGACAACGACTGAGGCGCCGGCACTACGAATGATTCCCACCCCCGCAACGGTCGTGTCGACCGACGGAGTGCAGTTGGCAGTGCATCCGTTGGGCGGCGACGGCCCTCCGCTGCTCGTTTCGCACGCCACGGGTTTTCATGGCCGCTGCTACCTGCCGGTCGCGCATGCACTTGCACCACTGCACCAGAGCATCGGCTTCGACTATCGGGGGCACGGTGACACGCCGCGCCCCGAGGGCCCGGTGGTGTGGGATCGCTACGGCGACGACGCGGTGGCGATGGCCGAGTGGTTGGCCCACGAGCACGGCGGCCCCATCGATGCCTTCGGTCACTCCATGGGTGGTGCGTGCCTGCTGATGGCGGCGCACCGGCGACCCGAACTGTTTCGCCGACTGGTCGTCTTCGAGCCCATCGTGTTCCCGCCGCAGGGCATCCGACCGGGCGAACCCGAGGGCGACAGCCCCATGGTGGCGGGGGCGCGTCGGCGGCGCAGCACGTTCCACACCTTCGATGCGGCGTACGAGAACTTCGCAGCCAAGCCACCGCTCAACTGTTTCGACCCTGCAGCGCTGCGCGCCTACGTGGAATACGGCTTCGTTCGCGACCCACACGGGGTGCACCTGAAGTGCCATCCCGACACCGAAGCAGAGACCTTTGCCACCGGCGGTTCGCACACCACGTGGGACGATCTGCCCACCATCGCCGCTGATGTGTTGGTGATCTCCGGCGCTGTGCAGCCGATGCAGCCTTCGGCAATCGCCGCGCAGGTGGCCGATCGATTGCCCAACTCGCGCTATCTGCAGCTCGATGCGATGAACCACTTCGGCCCGATGGCCGAGCCCGCGCAGACGGCT
>DMQJ01000297.1:9082-9511 GCA_003455715.1 Acidimicrobiaceae bacterium
ATGGCCGAGCCCGCGCAGACGGCTGCCATCATCGCCGCCGAACTCGCTCGCTGAGCGACGTCGAGCGACCTCGCGCGACCCCTCAGCCCCACCAACCGTTCACTCGCGCTCCGATGAGAACTGCTGCGACGGCGCCAGCGACCGCGCCAAGGGCCGCGAGCGCACCCCCGCGCATCGAAGGGTTCACCGAGGTCGCTCGGCGGCCGGCGAGGCAAAACTAGCGCCAGTGCAACCATCGCCAGAGCGACGAAGACAGGGATGATCGTGAAGGCAGCCACCGCCAACGCAACGGCGCCAGCTACCAGTCCGGCGATGCTCCACGGGTCCCATCGTGGCGCGGGAGCTGGCGGAGCGGTGGCCGACCCCTGATAGCCGTCGGGGGCGCCCTCCAGCGGCATCGTGCGCCAGTCGTCGACCTCGCTTCCCTCC
>DMQJ01000156.1 GCA_003455715.1 Acidimicrobiaceae bacterium
CTGCGGCCGCGTCGGATGGTGGGGTGGCGTCGTCGCCGGGGTCGACGGTGAGGCGTTCGGCGACGCGCACCACCCAACGACGCGGCGAGTCCGATGGGGCGACGACGAACGTGTACTCGGCGCCGTCGAACAGCTTCGAGCGGCCACGGGTGAAGAAGCCGCGTAGCAACTCGTCGAGCCCGTCGACGGCAACCTCAGGCTCGATGTCGGCCTCAGCAGCGGTGGGAGTGCGACCCAACACCGCGGCGAGCGCGTCGACGGCGTGCATCGTGGTCTCATGCGCCTGGCGGCGCGCCCAGAAGTGCCGCGGTGGGGGAGCATCGTTGAGAAACGTCATCGCCGTCAGGTCGGCCGGCGCGGCCCGCAGCGCGGCAAGCAGCAAGGCCAGACCCTGGTCGTAATAGGCGGTGAGATCGGGGCGCTCCCGCAATGTGGTCTGGTTGGGCACGGCCTCTGGGGCGGCGCCGGTGATCTGGGCCGTGCTCCACCGATGCACCATCGCCTGGTGGGCCATCAGCGCACGGGCATCCCATGCAGGGCAGGTGGGTACCGCGGCGCCGAGTCCGGCCTCGGCAACGAGTGCAGCGAGACGTGCACCTGCCGCCTCGGTGATGGCTACATGGCGTTCGAACGAGAGCGATGTGGGCATCGGCTCATCCTCGCGCAGCTACTCGATGATGGGCAGTACGCCAGTGTCGGTGGGGCGCACCACTTGCTCGGGCGGCGCAGTGGTGAGGACATCGCGCACGTAACTGGCAACGGCCTCCTCGAACCCGACGTCGTGGCCCACGCGTTCGCTGAGATACCAACGGTGTTCGAGCATCTGGTGGTACACCTCGGCTGGCTCGAGCTTTCCGGTCAGCTCCGACGGGATCGCCTCGATGGCCGCTTCGAAGCGCTCGTCGAGCCACCGGGCAGCAACCACCGCGTCGGGCAGTTTGCGCCCGGTCCTCTTCTCGAGGCGAGCGCCGTGACGACCCATGTCGTTGAGCAACCGCCTGGCCTGGTTCTCTTCGGCGGTCAAACCGGTGAGCGACTTCAGGCGATGGGCGTGGAAGCCGTGCTCTACGACGCACGGCACGAGCCGGAGGCGGTCGCCGTCGCCCGTGCTCACCAGCTCCAACTCCGACGCATCGAAACCCAGTTCGTGCAGTCGCCGCAGCCGTTGATCGACCCGGTAGGTCTCGTCGGAGTTGAACTCGTCGACCCCGGTGAGTTCCTCCCACAGCCGTGCGTACCGCTCTTCGATGGCGAGCGCCGTCTCCATCGGGTCGATGCCGTCGGCGAGTTGGCCTCCCGCTTGGAGGTCGAGGAGCCCCCCGGCCAGATTCTCGGTGGCGATCTGCAGATCCAGCTCGCGCTGTCCGTCGCTGAGGCTGGCGTGCTGCTCACCGGTCTCGACGTCGATGATGTACGCGCTCAGGGCGCCGGCGTCGCGGCGGAACAGCGTGTTGCTCAGCGAACAGTCACCCCAGTAGAACCCGGCCAGATGGAGGCGCACCAGCAGGCCGGCCAACGCATCGAGCAGCCGCTCGCCCAGATAGGGGATCTGCAGGCGCCGACCCGACAGCACCACCCGATACGGCAGCGAGTAGTCGAGGTGCCGGGTAACGAGCAACCCGTCGCGGTCGACGCCGCGGGCGGTGACCACGCCCACCACCTCCACGGTGGGGAGACCGGCGTCGGCCAGTTCGCGCAGCAGCCGCCACTCACGCTCGGCCAGGTCGTCGGGAAGCTCCTTCACCACGTACGACGTGTCGCGCCCCTCCACCATCCGCACCACGTGCCGGTGCAGACCGGCGACGCGCTGCATGCCTGGAATCGTCCAGTCGTCGAGGGCGGTGTCGAGGGGCCACGCCACCACCGCGGAGTGCTCCGAGGGCTTGGCGAGTTGCAGCCTCATCGAGGATGCTCAGGCTCGACCGATGGCGGCGCCTGTCTCCATGTCGAACGCGTGGAGGCGCAGCGTGTCGACGCTGAGGCTCAACCGGTCGCCGGCCTTCACCCGATGACGCGGATCGAGCTTGGCGATGATGGTGCTCTCGCTGCCGCCACCGATTTCCACCCCGTCGTCGGTGCTGCGCACACTCGGCGCAGCGACGGTGGCATGGACGAGCAACTCCGAGCCGAGCATCTCCACGAGATCGACGCTGACGTCGAGATGTTGGTCGCCATCGCCGCCCAATGCCTCGGGGCGGATGCCAACGGCAATGGGGGAGCCGGTGCGACCCCCGAGACCTGCCAGCCGTTGGGCGGCCTCACCGCTGAGGTTGATGGTCTGCCCTGCCACGGCCAACGAGATGCCACCGTTGGCTGCCTCGGCAACCGTGCCCGTCACCACGTTCATCGACGGCGAGCCGATGAACTGAGCGACGAACAGGTTGTCGGGGGTGTCGTACAGCTCGGCCGGGCTGGCGCACTGCATGAGGATGCCGCGGCGCAGCACCGCCACCCGGTCGCCCATGGTCATTGCTTCCACCTGGTCGTGGGTGACGTACATGGTGGTGACGCCCAGCCGCCGCTGCAGCTTGCTGATCTCGGCGCGCGTCTGCACCCGCAGCTTGGCGTCGAGGTTCGACAGCGGCTCGTCCATGAGGAACAGCTTCGGCTGACGGACAATGGCGCGCCCCATGGCGACACGCTGCCGCTGGCCGCCTGACAGCTGCCCCGGCTTGCGATCGAGCACTGCGGTGAGCTCGAGCAGCTCGGCCACTTCGGCCACCTTGGCCGAGATGGTCTCTTTGTCGATCTTGCGCAACTTCATTGCGAAGGCGATGTTCTCGGCCACCGTCATGTTGGGGTACAGGGCATAGCTCTGGAACACCATCGCGATGTCACGCTGCTGGGGCCCCATCTCGTTGACACGCACGTCGTCGATGAGCATGTCGCCGTCGCTGATGTCTTCCAGCCCGGCGACCATTCGCAGCACCGTGCTCTTGCCGCAGCCGGATGGGCCGACGAGCACGAGGAACTCGCCGTCGTTGATGTGCAGATCGAGCCCCGGGACGGCCTCGAAGCCGTTCGGGTAGCGCTTCTGCAGATTGACCATGGTGAGGGTGGACACGGTTTACCCCTTGACGCTTCCGGCCAGCAGGCCACGGACGAAGTAACGCTGAAGAGAAAGGAACACGATGAGCGGCACGACCATCATCACGAAGGCTCCGGCGGTGAGCAGCTGCCACTCGTTGCCCTTGTTGCCCACCATGTCGACCATGGCGAACGTCATCGGTTGGTTGGTGGCGCCGCCGCCGAACACCTTGGCGACCAGCAGGTCGTTCCAGACCCACAGGAACTGGAAGATGCCCAGCGACGCAATCGCAGGCACCGACAACGGCAGCACCAACCGGGTGAAGATGGTGAGGTGGCTCGCTCCGTCGACTCTGGCCGCTTCGATGATTTCGCCGGGTAGGCCGGCGATGAAGTTACGCAGCAGGAAGATGGCTAACGGCATGCCAAAGATCGCATGAGCGATCCAGATGGTGGTGACACCCTCCAAGGCGTCAGGGAAGTAGTCGCCCCCGAAGAACTGCAGCAGCGGGATGAGCGTCATCTGCAGTGGCACCACCATGAGGCCCACGATGACGACGAACAGCCAGTCGCGGCCTCGGAAGTGCATCCACGACAGGGCGTAGGCGGCAAAGGCAGCGATAACGATGGGGATGATGGCGGACGGAATGGCGATGCGCACCGAGTTCCAGAAGAACTCGCTGAACTGCAGCCCGTTCACCTTGTTGTCGAGCACACCGGAGTAGTTGTCCCAGGTGACCCTCGCTGGGTTCTTGAACCAGTTCCACCAGCCGTCGGTCTTGATGTCGTCCTCCGGACGGAACGACGAGATGAACAAGCCCAGCGTGGGCACGGTCCAGAGGGCGGCGAGGAACCACACGATGACGCGACCGACCGGCCCGGTGGTGGCGCCTGCGACGCGTGTGCCCATGGGAGTCTTGTCGGCCATGTCAGCGACCCTCTCGCTGGGCCCGCTGGTTGCGGGAGTTGACGAACACGATGGGGAGAACGAGCAGGAACAACATCACTGCCCAGGCAGCGCCGAGGCCTTCGTTGTCTTGGGGAAAGCCCTGCTCGTACATCTCGTTGGCGATGGTGCTGGTGCCGAACGAGCCGCCCTTGCCCATCGTTTGGATGATGTCGAAGATCTTCAGCACGGCAAGCACCGTGGTGGTTGCAACCGTGATGATGGTGCTCTTGATGTACGGAAGTACGACCTTGTAGAACGCCTGGCGGTCGGTCGCCCCGTCGATCTTGGCTGCCTCCACCAGGTCGTCGGGCACGCCCTTCAAGGCGGCGGAGATGACCACGGTGGAGAAACCGGCCTGGATCCAGATCACCACGATCATGATGAACAGCGTGTTCTTTCCCGGAAGCCACGGGCTGGTGATGCCGAACAGGGACGAGTCCTGGAGGAAGAACTCTGGGTCGCCCGGCAGGATCGAGTTGAGCAAGCCGTATTCGCGAGGCGAGTAGACGAAGTTCCAGATCACACCGGCACCGACCATGGAGATCGCGGTGGGAAGGAAGATCGCCGCCTTGGCGACGGCCTCTCCTCGCATTCGATCGGCGAAGCGGGCGATGGTGATGCCCATCACGGTGCTGGCGATGGTGACGATGATGCCCCACCACAAGGTGTTGGAGAACACCTTGATGTTGGCGTCTTTGGTGAAGATGTCGACGTAGTTGCCGAATCCGTACCACTCGTCGTTGCGGTCGTAGAACGAGTCGCTGACGTTGAGGATGGCCGGCACCACGAGTCCGAACAGAAGCAGAACGGCTGGCAGCAGGAAGGCGGCCGTTCGGAACCACTCGCGGAATGGTTCGGGAAAGAGGCTGGCAATGAGATAGAGGATGCCGAACAGGGCGGCGAGCGCCACGATGCCGTTGGTGACGTAGTACAGCGTGGTGACGATCTTCGACACCGACGAGCGGCCACCGCCGAGCACGATCCACGCCATGGCGGAGACGCCCCACACCGTCGCTCCGGCGCCGAGTCGGGCAAGGGTGGAGGCCTGAGGTTGCATTCGCACCGGGAGCGCTCGCATCACCGCCGGTACGAGCCACGCCGCGGCGAGGAGGGCCGCAACCCCGAGGCCCACGATGGCGATGAGCAGTCCACGTCCACCGACGTCGAACAACCCGATCATGCGATGACCGCCTCAGGAGCGACGCGGTGCATTCCGGAAGACTTCATTGGTCGTAACCCCCTGCAACGACTTCGGTGGCGACACTAGCCGGGTACACGAAGGGGGTGGTCGAACGACGTCCGACCACCCCCTTCACTACGGTCCAGATCAGCTGGGCCAGCTCTCCTCGATGGCTGCCAGCGTGTCTTCGGTGCTCTTGGCGCCGACGACCCACTCGACCATCTCGCTCCAGAAGCTGCCGGCGCCAACCGGGCCGGGCATCAGGTCGGAGCCGTCGAAGCGGAACACGTCGGAGGTGACGAGCAGATCGGCGAACTGCTGCTCCAGCGGGTCGGTGATGACGCTGATGTCGGCGTTCTTGTTCGGGCTCAGCCAGTTGCCGGCCTTCATACGCTCGGTGGCGTAGTCGGCGCTGGTGAGGAACTTGGCGACGGCCTCAACGGCCGGACGGTCGTTGAACGCCGCGATCACTTCGCCGCCGCCCAGCATCACGCGGGGGTCGCCCTCGTTGGCCACGGGCAGGTAGAACGCGTTCACCTGGCCGTCGGGGCCCTTGGTGGTGCCCTCAGGGAACTGGTTGCCGTAGAAGCTCGCCTGACGGTGCATGAAGCACTCACCGTCGAGCAGCGGCAGGCCAGCCTCCTGGAACGACGTGCTGGGGATGCTCTCGGCGCCGCCGAGGACGTAGTCGTCGTTCTTCACGATGTTGCCGACCTCATCGACGGCAGCGACGATGGCCGGGTCGTTGAAGGGGATCTCGTGTGCGACCCACTGGTCGTACACATCGGGGCCGGCGGTGCGCAGCACCACGTCCTCCACCCAGTCGGTGAGCACCCAACCGGTAGCGCCACCGGACTCGGCGCCGACGCACCACGGGGTGCCACCGTCGGCCACGATCTGGTCGCTCAGCGCAATCAGGTCGCCCCAGGTCTCGGGAATCTCATAGCCGGCGCCAGCGAAGGCTTCGGGGCTGTACCACACGAGGCTCTTGATGTTGGCGCCGAAGGGCGGCGCGTAGAACGTGCCATCAACGGTGCCGAGCTCGAGCCAGCCACCGATGTTGTTGGCCTCGACATCGGCCTTCAGGTTCTCCAGCGGCACCACCTTGCCGTCACGCGCAAGCGTGGCGAGCAGGCCGGGCTGGGGGATGAAGGCCAGGTCGGGGGAGTCGCCGCCCTCGACGCGCAGCTTCAGGTCGTCCTCGAACGTGGCCGAGCCTTCGTGCTGGATGTCGATGCCGGTCTCGGCCTCGAACGCGGCCCATGCGGCCTCGAGGCGCTCGGCCTCGACGTCGCGGATCGAGCTGAAGACCTTCACGACTTCGCCGTCGAACGGCTTGTCGCCCGCGGCGGCGGTGGTGTCGGTGCCGCCTCCGGCGGCGGTGGTGCCCGTGCTGTCCTTCTCGTCGTCGCTGCACGCAGCAGCGAGCAACGAGACGCTGAGCACGGTGGCCAGGGTGGCCATGCGTCGGCGTGTTGCCATAGTGGTTCTCCCCCTCAGGAGTGCCAGAGGTGCCGGGATGGCGCCTCGGTTGTATGTAAGCGTTTGCAGAGTATCCCGCACGGAGCGTGTCGTCAAGACGTCGCCGACGTTTCGGCTCAGCGCGGCGGGCCGGAGGTTTCGCGCTCGATGAGCGTGAGTTCGATCGGGTGGTGCATCACCGCTCCGAACCCGTCGAGTGTGTCGAGCATCAGGCGGGCGCCCAGGCGTCCGATCTCGCGCACCGGCTGGCGCACCGTGGTGAGGCCGACCGACTCGGCCACCGGGTGATCGTCGAAGCCGACGAGTGAGATGTCGACCCCGGGGCGCAACCCTGCCTCGCGCAGTGCCCACAGGGCGCCGTAGGCCATCTCGTCGCTCATCAAGAACACGGCGGTCGGTGGCTTCGGCAGCGCGAGGAAGCGATGCATGGCGGTGCGGCCGCCCTCGATGGTGAAGTCGCCGTCCTCCACATACTGCGCTGGCAGCTTGAGCCCTGCGGCCTCGAGTGCCGACTGGAACCCTCGAAGGCGCTCGGTGGGCACGTTGTGGGCAACATCCATGTGGGCGTGCCCGCCCACCGCCGCCAGCCGACGATGCCCGAGTTCGATGAGGTGGCGCGCTGCCAGCCGAGCGCCACGCTCGTTGTCGACCGACACGGAGGTGATGCTGCGCAACTGCTCACCGAGCACCACGACCGGCGTTTCCAAGTCGGCAAGCTTCGCGGCGCCTGCCTCGCTGCAGAACACGTCGACCAGGATGACTCCGTCGATTCGTTGGTGGAACCGGGCATCACCGCGAAACATGCGCTCGCGAGCGAGCGGGTTGGCGGTGCCGATGAGCAGGTCGAACCGTGCATGGGCCAGCACGTCTTCGACGCCGGCCACCACCTCGCTGGTGTACCAGCTCGTGAGCAGTGGCGCGAGCAGGCCGATGGTGCGGCTCTGCCCCGACGCCAACCGCGACGCATTGGAGTTGGCAACGTACTGGAGTTGATCGGCCACCTGCAGGATGCGCTGCTTGGTGGAGTCGGCAACGTACGGGTGGTTGCGCAGCGCCCGGCTGACCGTGGCGGTGGAGACGCCCGCTTCCCGAGCGACGTCGTCGATCGTTGCCCGCAGGAGGCCGGAGGTGGGCTGGTCAGGCATGCCGGTGGGAACCTAGTGCGCGCAGCGCCCGACGACCGTGGACTCAGGTGCCACGACGCCGTCACGAAGGGCGCTGGCGGTGGACTCGTAGACAATGGAGGCGTCGAGCAGTTCGGGAACCTCGACAGCGCTGACGCCGAGATTTCCGGCCACGATCAGGTCTCCGCGACGGAGAACGATGCAGTTGTTGTCGCGGCGCATCAACTCGAAGGGGGCCTGCCACAACGCAGGCTCCGCTGACCGCAGGCCCACGAGCCTGCGATATGCGTGCCAGGTGCTGTCGACGCGGTCGCGTTGCTGCTCCACCGTGAGTTCGGGAGGCAACGCCGCAGTGTCGATCCAGGCGGCCGGCGCCGTCGTGAAGCCGTTGAGTGGCCCGCTGGTCCATGGCATCGGGCCGCGGGCGACGTCGCGGGTCCACATGCCCTCGCCGTTGCGGGCCGACATGGGGTCTTCCACATGGCCCAGCAGCACGGCGTCGGGCAGGCCGAGTTCTTCGCCCTGGTACACGAAGAACATCCCGTCGAACGCCGTCATCAGCGCGGAGATGGCCATGGTGCGCCGCAGCCCCACTTCGCCGCCGCCGAACCGCGACACGGCGCGTGCCTGGTCGTGGTTCGACACCTCCCACGCGCAGCCGCCGTTGGCCTTCTCCTGGTACTCGAGCATCGTGTCGAGGATGTGCTCGGGGGCCCACTCGCCGAGGCCCAACTGCAGCACGAAGCCCGCGTGCAGCGCGGTGCCATCCGCAACGAACTCGGCGAAGCGTTCGACGTTGCGGGTGTCCATCTCGCCGAGCAACACGGAGCCCTGCGGGCTGGCGGCGGTGCGCCATTGGCGGAACAGCACCGCTGTCTCGTGGCGGTGCAGATCGTGAATGTGGTCGAACGCAGCGAACACGTCCATCGGGTGCATGCCCGGCGTGACGGGGCGGTGCTGCGGGTTGTCGGTGAAGGCCGGGTCTTTGCACAGGCCGTGGGCGACATCGATGCGGAAGCCATCGGCCCCGCGATCGGCCCAGAAGTGAAGAATCTCGGCGAACTCCTCCATCACCCGAGGGTTGGCCCAGTTGAGGTCGGGCTGTTCGGGCAGGAAGAGGTGGCAGTAGTACTGGCCACTGCCGCCGGGGTCGAGGGTCCAGGCCGGGCCGCCGAAGTGGCTCACCCAGTTGTTGGGCGGGCCTCCATCGGGGGCGGGGTCGCGCCACAGGTAGTAGTCGCGGTACGGGCCCGTGGGGTCGGCGACGGCCTGCTTGAACCACTCGTGTTCGCTCGACGAGTGGTTGGGAACGATGTCGACGAACAGGCGCAGGCCGAGGCGGCGAGCTTCGGCGGCCAACTCGTCCCAGTCGGCCAGCGTGCCGTGGAGGGGGTCGACGTCGCAGTAGTCGGCGACGTCGTAGCCATGATCGAGGCCCGGACTGCGGAAGAACGGTGTGATCCACACGACGTCGATACCGAGGTCGGCGAGGTAGGGGAGCTTGGCGGTGATGCCCGGCAGGTCGCCCACTCCATCGCCGTTGCCGTCGGCGAACGAGCGCACGTACACCTCGTAGCCGACCGCGCCGCGCCACCAGTCGGGCCCCTCCAGGTGGGGACGAACGGTGTCGACGTGTGTAAGCGCTTGCATCGGCTTGGAGAATACACTTGCGTCCGTGATCCCGCACGTGGCATCTGACGACGATCCTCTGCTGCGCCGCGAGGCCCTCCTGGCCGCCCGCCGCCGGCGTCACGGCGCCACCCTTGCGCACGGACTCACCCAGTTGTATCCCGCATCGGCGGCCGACCTCATCGACCGCATCGACGGCCTCGTTGCTCGCCACATCGCCGCACGGCCCGCGAACCTTGTTGCGCGCGACCTGCTTCGCGAAGCGGAACCCGACTGGTTCCAGCAGCCATCGATGGTGGGCTACGTCGCCTACGCGGATCGCTTTGCGGGCACCCTCGCCGGCGTGCGCAAGCAACTCGACTACCTCGACGAGTTGGGCGTCACGTTTCTACACCTGATGCCGCTGCTGAAAGCCAGAGAGGGTGAGAACGACGGTGGCTACGCCGTCGCCGCCTACGACGAGGTAGAGCCTCGGCTCGGCACGATGGCCGACCTCGAAGACCTCGCCGCCGACTTGCACGAGCGCGGCATGAACCTGTGCATCGATCTGGTGCTCAACCACACGGCGGCCGAACACCCCTGGGCGCTCGCCGCCCGTCGCGGCGAACTTCCCTACCGCGACTACTACATGTTCTTCCCCGACCGCACAGTGCCCGACGTCATGGAGCGAACGCTGCTGGAGGTGTTCCCCACGTTCGCGCCGGGCAATTTCACCTGGCTCGACGACATCCAGCAGTGGGTGTGGACCACGTTCAACGAGTACCAGTGGGACCTCGACTGGTCGAACCCCGACGTGTTCGTGGCCATGGCCGACGCGATGCTGCAGCTGGCGAACCGCGGGGTCGACGTGTTGCGCCTCGATGCCGCACCGTTCATGTGGAAGCGCGAGGGCACCATCAGCCAGAACGAACCGGAGGTGCACACGTTGCTGTGCGCGCTGCGGGCACTCATGGCCATTGCGGCACCGGCCACCATCTTCAAGGCGGAGGCCATCGTTCCCCCCGACCAGCTCACTCCCTACCTCGGCGCAGGCGAGCCCGAGCGACACGAGTGCGAACTTGCGTACCACAACCAGTTGATGGTGCTGCTGTGGAGCAGCCTGGCCACCGGCGAAGCGAAGCTGATGACCAACTCGCTGCGACGGATCGCACCTATTCCCCGCCACGCATCGTGGGTCACGTATGTGCGTTGCCACGACGACATCGGGTGGGCCATCACCGACGACAACGCGGCCACGATGGGATGGAGCGCGGCTGGTCATCGCGACTTCCTGCTGTCGTTCTACTCCGGCACCTTCGGTGGCTCGTTCGCCCGTGGCGACATCTTCCAGTACAACCCCGAAACGGGCGACGGGCGCACCTCGGGCAGCGCTGCGTCGCTGTGCGGTCTGGAGATGGCGTTGGCGATGAACGACGATCGCCACCTCAGGATCGCCC
>DMQJ01000290.1:0-2106 GCA_003455715.1 Acidimicrobiaceae bacterium
GGCCGAGGTCGTGCACGAGCGTCTCGCCGGGCGCGCCGGCGTGGAGGTGATCATCGGCGATGTTGCTCGCGCCGACACCGCCGCACGCCTCCTGCACGGCGCCGACGCCGACACCGACGTCATTCACACCGCCGGAATCATCCACCCGAAGCGGGTTCGCGAGTTCTACGCCGTCAACGCCATGGGCACACGGCACCTCGCACAAGCCGCCGCCGACGCCGGCGTGCGGCGGTTCGTGCACGTCAGCTCCAACAGCCCTTTCGGCACCAATCCGCACCACGACGACACGTTCCGCAACGACGAGCCGTTCCATCCGTACCTCGGCTACGGCCGGTCGAAGATGGACGCCGAGCTGGCCGTAGCCGATGCCGCGGCAGCCGGGCTCGACACCGTCATCGTGCGACCACCGTGGTTCTACGGCCCATACCAGCCACCCCGCCAGACCACCTTCTTCCGCATGGTGCGCGCGGGCAAGTTCCCCGTGATCGGCGCCGGCCAGCAACGGCGCTCGATGGGATACATCGAGAACCTCGTCGACGGAATTCTGCTCGCCGAACTGGTCGACGGAGCACGAGGCAAGGGCTACTGGATCGCCGACGCCCGGCCTTACACCGTTGCTGAGATCGTCGAGACCGTCGGTATGGCGCTGCGCGACGAGGGGCTCAACGTGAAGCCTCCCACCACCCGGTTGCCCGGCATTGCCGCCAAGGTGGCCGAAACCGCCGACCGGGCATTGCAGGCCGTCGGACTGTACCAACAGCAACTGCACGTGCTCGGCGAGATGGGCCACACCATTGCGTGCGATATCTCGGTGGCCCGCACGGAGCTGGGCTACGACCCACAGGTGGAGCTGTACGACGGTATGCGCGCGAGCATCCGCTGGTGCCTCGAGCAAGGGTTGGAACTGTGACCACTGCACTCGTCACCGGCGGCAGCGGCTACTTCGGCTCGCTGCTCGTCCGGTCGCTGCTTGCCAAGGGGCAACGGGTGCGGGTGTTCGACCTCATCGACGCCGACGACCGTCCGTCCGAGGTCGAATTCGCCAAGGGCGACATTCGCGACCCGCGTGCCGTCGCCGCCGCCGTGGAGGGCATCGATGTGGTGTACCACAACGTTGCCCAGGTGCCCTTGGCGAACGACCTTGAGCTGCTGCGCACCGTCAACGTCGACGGCACGGTGGAGTTGCTGAGGGCCTCGCGCGCCGCCGGCGTCGGCAAGGTGGTGCACACTTCGTCGAGTGCCGTGTTCGGTGTGCCGGCATCCAACCCGGTGCTGCCGTCCACCGTGCCCTCACCGGCCGAGGCCTACGGGCACGCCAAGCTGGCTGCCGAGTGGGCCTGCCTCGACGCCGTGCGCTCGGGCATGGACGTCACCATCGTTCGGCCACGCACCATCCTCGGCCATGGCCGACTGGGCATTTTCGGCATCCTCTTCGAATGGGTCGCTGACGGGGCCGACATCTTCGTGCTGGGCTCAGGCAACAACCGCTACCAGTTCGTTCATGCCGACGACCTGGCCGAGGCATGCGCACGTGCTGGCGCCGCAGCCGGTCCGGCCGTGTTCAACGTGGGCACCGACCGCTTCGGCACGATGCGCGACACGCTCGAGTCGCTGTGTGCGCACGCCGGTACGGGGTCGTCGGTGCGGTCGCTGCCCGCAGCCCCCACGGCGCTGGCGATGCGTGCCGCCTCGGCGATGAAGCTCGCCCCGTTCGCGCCCTATCACTGGCTGATGTACAGCAAGTCGCTGTGGTTCGACACCGAGCACGTCCGCACCGCACTGGGTTGGCAGCCGCAGTACTCCAACGCGGAGATGATGGCGGCGAGCTACGACTGGTTCGTGGCCAACCGGGCAGCGGCCCACGACGCCGGGCGAAGCCATCACCGCACCACCGCCCGACAGGGTGCGCTCTCCGTCGTGAAAGCGGCGAGCCGCCTGATGCGCCGGTTCGATGCCTGATCAAGGGCGCTCGATCCCGTACGAGCCCGGGCTCGACGGGCTCCGTGCCATCTCGGTGATTGGCGTGCTGCTGTACCACGCCTTTGCCCTGTCGCCCTCGCCGGGATGGTTCCGCGGCGGCAACCTCGGCGTGTCGGTGTTCTTCAC
>DMQJ01000290.1:2300-2810 GCA_003455715.1 Acidimicrobiaceae bacterium
CCTCGGCGTGTCGGTGTTCTTCACCCTCAGCGGCTTCCTCATCACCTCGTTGCTGCTGGCCGAGCACGGACGCGACGGACGACTCGACCTGTGGCGGTTCTGGGGTCGACGGGTGCAGCGGCTGGTGCCGGCCTCGCTGGTGGTCGTGCTAGCGGTCACGCTGTTGTCCGCAGCCGACATCATGTCGGCGCGGGCGGCGGACGTGGTGGCCGCTGTGTGGAGTGCCACCAACTGGCACGTCATCGCCGCTGGCGACGGCCAATTGCTGCAGACCATCGTGGGCCCGCTCGGGCCCACCTGGTCGTTGGCCGTGGAGGAGCAGTTCTACGTCGGCCTGGCGCTGGCTGCATGGTTGGCCGTGCGCACCACCCGCCCGGAACGAACGCTGGCGATGGTGTTCGGCGTCGTCGGCGTTTCAGCCGTTGTCGCCGCCAACCTGCTCACCGACTACCAGCCGCATCTCGAGTTCGGCACCTTGATGCGAGCGGCGGAACTCGCCGCGGGCGGAGC
>DMQJ01000277.1:0-221 GCA_003455715.1 Acidimicrobiaceae bacterium
CACCACCTCTGGCCGACGCGGGGCCAACGGGGCCAACACGGTTTCCGCGGTGGTGAGCTGCGGCCGTTGCGCGGCCCGCTCGGCGACGCCGTACACGTGGGCTCGCAGTTCGTCGTGACGTGCCAGCAACTCCTTGGCGCTGCACACGCCACCGGCCACCAATGCGCGGGCCGTGCCCACGATGGGATCTCGTTCTGCATCGGCGCGCAGTTCGGCGGGGG
>DMQJ01000277.1:496-1001 GCA_003455715.1 Acidimicrobiaceae bacterium
GCGCAGGTGCAGGAAGGCGGGGCGGCGTTCGGTGCGTACCCAGTCGCCCAGCTCGCGGGCGAGGGCGAGCACCCCGGCCGGGTCGGTGCCGTCGACCGTCTCGTAGCGCAGATGGGGCCGGTTGCCGTAGGCGGCGAACACCCAGTCGCGCGGTGTGCGCACGCTGATGCCCAAACCGTTGTCTTCGCACACGAACAGCAGCGGCAACGGCAGCCGCTGGTGCGCGCAGTGCAGCGCAGTGTTGACGGCCGATGTGGCCGAGGCATGGTTGGCTGAGGCGTCGCCGAACGAACACACGGCCAACGCATCGGCGGGCCAGGGAGACGCCACACCGAGCTTGGCGGCACGACCGATGGCGAACGCCACCCCCACGGCGCGAGGGAGGTGCGAGGCAATGGTGGAGGTCTGCGGAATGACGGCCAGGTCGTGGCGACCGAACACCTTGTGGCGGCCGCCGGCGATGGGCTCGTCGGCCGCGGCCACCACGCCGGCCATGATGTCGGCC
>DMQJ01000277.1:1264-8037 GCA_003455715.1 Acidimicrobiaceae bacterium
CCCCGTCGAGGCCTGCGCGGGCGAGGTAGAACCCGCCGCTGCGGTAGTGCAACAGCGCTGGGTCGGAGGGGCGCAACCCCATGGCGACGGCCGCGTTGCTCTCGTGGCCCGACGAGCCGATGGTGTAGTAGCCCTTGCCCTGGCTGCGCAGCCAACGGGCCGCAAGGTCGGTGTGGCGGCTGGCCACCTGGGCGTCGAACAGCGTGCGCATCGAAGCGGCCACCTCTGCCGCCAGCGGCGCCTCGGCAGGCGGGTGCGCCGCCAACTCCTCGAGGGCACTCACCAACTGTTGTTCCAGCGCAACGCGATCGATGGACGGCACGTTCCCAAGTGTGCCAGGCCAAGCCGTCGCGTGCCGCCGCGGCTACACGTCGATTCGGTAGCGCACCACGGTGGGGTCGTCGCTGCGTTGCACGACCGCGTTGTAGCGGTTGCACAGGTGCCGCATGCCTGTGTTCTCGCGCAGCACATCGGCGATGATTCGGCGCACACCACGCTTGCGAGCGAGCGCCAGGAGTGCGTCCATCAGGCGAGTGCCAACACCCTGGCCCTGGTACTCGTCGATGATGGTGATGCTCAACTCAGGAGGTCCGGAGGGGCCGCTGATCCAGCGAGCCACACCAACGGCCTTCCCTTCGGGATGATCGGGCAGATGGGCGGCGGCATCGAACGCCACCACGGCTGCATGGCGCCAGCCGTCGACGTTGCGAAGCCGGTGCTTCACATCGTCGGGAAGCTCGCGAACCGCTGTGAAGAAGCGCAGATGACGCGACTCGGCGCTGAGTTCGGCGAACCCTTCTTCGAAGTACCGGTCGAAGTCGTCCGGGGTTGCTTCGCGGGTAACGATGGCGGGCACATGTTCGATGCGGTCAATGATGCCTGCCGCCGCGCCCAGGACGCGACCATTGCCGGTGCGACAGGTGCCACGCGGTGGCGCGTGTCACCTGTCGCCGCGGCGTCAACTCACTTGTCGTCGAGGTTCTCGATGACGTCCTTCACCTTCTCGGCGCCGGCCTCGATCTTGTCGTCGACCGAATCGGGGGCAACCTTCTGAGCGACGTCGGCCACCTTGTCGACGGCGCCCGCGGCAGCCTTCTTGTTCTTGCCGAGCAGGCCCTTGATCTTGTCGAGCAGTCCCATGGTGTTTCCTTTCGTTGGGAGCAATGCGGCCGGAAGGCTTCCACATCGGCACCGTGCCGTAAAGGGTTTTCGTCGGCCGTTCGCTACGGTCGGGACTCTCACCGACGATCTGGGGGATCACCGATGACACCGCAAGAAGCTGGGCAGGTCTTCGTCGACCCGGCCGCCTACGCCGACCCGACACGATTCCACGCCGCATGCGCCGTGCTGCGCCGCGACGACCCGATCCATCGGGTCGAGCATCCCGACTTCCTCCCGTTCCATGTGCTCACCAAACACGCCGACGTGCTCGAAGTGGAGTTGCACAACAAGGAGTGGGAGAACGCGCCCCGCCCGGTGATCTCCACCATCGAAGGCGACCGTCGCCGCGAAGAGCAGGGCGATCTGCTGCGCACCCTCATCCACATGGACGACCCCGACCATCGTGCCTATCGCGGGGTCACCTCGGAGTGGTTCCTGCCCAAGAACCTCGCCCTGTTGGAGGACCGCCTCGGCGAGTTGGCCAAGCTGTCGGCGCAGCGCATGGTGGAGCTCGGCGGGGAGTGCGACTTTGCCCGCGACATCGCCATGCAGTACCCGCTGCAGGTCATCCTGGCCATCCTCGGCCTGCCCGAAACCGACTACCCGCGCATGCTGAAGCTCACCCAGGAGCTGTTCGGCGCATCCGACCCCGAACTCACCCGCGGCCAGTCGATGGAAGACCTCATCGCCGTCATCCAGGACTTCTTCGTGTACTTCACGGCGCTCACCGAGGCTCGCAAGGCTGAGCCCACTTCCGACCTCGCCTCCGTCATCGCCAACGCTCAGCTCGATGGCCAGCCGATCGGCATCATGGAGCAGATCTCCTACTACGTCATCGTGGCCACGGCGGGCCACGACACCACGGCGTCGGCCATGGCCGGTGGCATGCAGGCGCTCATCGAACATCCCGACCAGTTGGCCCGCCTACAGGCCGACCCGTCACTCATCCCCAGTGCCGTCGACGAGATCATCCGCTGGGTCACCCCGGTGAAGCACTTCATGCGCAACTGCACCACCGAGTACACGCTGCGGGGCCACACCTTCCAGCCCGGCGATGCGGTGCTGCTGTCGTACCCCAGCGCCAACCGCGACGAAGAGGTGTTCACCGACCCGTTCACGTTCGACGTCGGTCGCTCACCCAACAAGCATCTGGCCTTCGGGTTCGGGGTGCACTACTGCCTGGGCGCGATGCTCGCTCGCATGGAGATCAAGGCGTTGCTCACCGAGCTGCTGCCACGCCTCAAGCGCATCGAGTTGGCCGGTGAACCGGCCGAGATGCAGACCCTGTTCGTGGGTGGGTTGAAGCGCCTGCCCATCCGCTACGAGATCGCGTAACCCGCGCTCCCTCACCGCCACCTCATCATTGGAGACGACACATGAAGCTCGGACTGATGTTTGCCAACACCATCTGGGGCGCCACCGGCCCCGGCGCCATCGAGATCGCCGAGGCTGCCGAAGCAGGCGGCTTCGAATCCATCTGGACCGTCGAGCACGTGGTGGTGCCGTCGGGTTACGAGTCGAAGTACCCCTACGACAAGAGCGGCAAGATGGCTGGTGGCGCTGAAGAGTTCGACCTGCCCGACCCCCTCATCTGGCTGTCGTACGTGGCGGCGCGCACCAGTCGCATCAAGCTGGGCACCGGCATTCTCATCCTTCCCCAGCGCAACCCGCTCATCGTCGCCAAGGAGCTCGCTTCACTCGACGCGCTGTCGGGCGGGCGCATGCTGCTGGGCATCGGTGTGGGCTGGCTGGCCGAAGAGTTCGAGGCGCTCGGTGTGACGTTCGGCGATCGCGGCGCGCGCTGCGACGACACGGTCGACATCCTGCGCAAGGCCTGGACCGGCGAGAAGGTGAGCCACTCGTCACCGTTCGCCGAGTTCAGCAACTGCATCTCGCGACCGCGGCCCGCCAACGGCACCATCCCCATCGTGGTGGGTGGCGACTCCGACGCAGCGGCCCGCCGGGCCGGGCGATTGGGCGACGGCTACTTCCCCGGCAGCGGCGCCATCGATGATCTGCGCTCGCGCATTGCCGTGATGCGCTCGGCAGCCGAGGCCGCAGGCCGCGACCCCGACGCCATCGAGATCTCCGCCGGTGGCGGTGGCCGTTCGCTCGACGAGACACTCGCCCGTGCCGAGCAACTACGCGATCTGGGTGTCACCCGCATGATGCTGCCGCTCATGCCGGCCGAGATGGTGCAGCAGACGGGCGAGGCGCTCACCGCTCGCCTTGGCTGAGCACGTGGGCGCGCTCGCCGTCGCGGTCGAACACCATGATCACCTCTGCGCGGCGACCCACTGCCTGCACCGCGTGAGGGGTCATCGTTGAGAACTCTGCGGCCTCGCCGGCTCGCACCATGAACTGACGCTCGCCGAGCGTGAGCCGCACCACGCCCGTGAGCACGAACATCCAGTCGTGCCCAGGGTGCACCTGCTGCTCCGGTGGGGTGTCGACCGGCTCGAACCGCATCTTCACCGCCGTCATGGTGGCGCCGGGGCGGCTGAGCACCCAGGTGGTGAGCCCCGGGCGGCCTGTTGGGGTGGGGCGGATCACCACGTCACCGTCGTCGTCGGCGGCGAGGAGTTCGTCGAGGGCGACGCCGAGCGCACGCGCCAAGGGCACGAGCACATCGAGGCTGATGGTGCGACGCCCCGTCTCGATGCGGCTCAGCGTGGAGGGGCTGAGGCCTGCCCGCTCCGCGAGTTGGTCGAGCGACCAGCCCGCTCGCTGGCGCAGTGCCCGCAGGCGTGCCCGGGTGGTGGCTTCGATGTGATCGCCCATGGCCATAGTCTGCCCTCCGTCTTGCGAATATTGCAAGGCACCTTGCGTTCTGCGCAGGGCGGCGTACCGTACCACGGCATGACAGAACACGACCTTGTGGTGATCGGTGGCGGAGCAACGGGGCTGGCGGCAGCAGTGCAGATGGGCCGCATGCGGCGCACTGTCGCGGTGATCGACAGCGGGAGACCACGCAACGCTCCGGCCGGGCACATGCACAGCTACCCCGGCCTCGACGGCGTGGCCCCGGTCGACTACCTCGCCACGGTACGCGCCGAGGCGCGGCACTATGGCGCCACGTTCACGAGCGGGGAGGCCGTCCGCGTGAGCGGCGACGTTCATGATGGATTCGTGGTCACACTCGCCGACGGGAACCGCATCCGCGGCCGTCGGGTGCTGCTGGCCACCGGCATCACCGATCTGCTCCCCGACATCCCCGGCGTTCGCGAGCGGTGGGGCAACGACGTGATCCATTGCCCGTTCTGCCACGGGTGGGAAGTGCGCGACCAGCGGATCGTGGTGGTCGACACGCACGGCCTCGGTGGGCACCAAGCGACGCTGTTCCGCCAGTTGAGCCCCGAGGTGACGCTCGTGGTGCACTCCGGTGACGGCCCCGACGAAGCGACCGCCGGAGGCCTCGCCGCACTTGGCGTCACGGTGGTGCACGCAGCGGTGGAACGCGTTCGGCAGGCCGACGATGGACGCGTGGCGGGGGTGGTGTTGGTCGACGGAACGGCGGTCGACGCCGATGTCGTGGTGGTGGGCGCACCGTTCCGCCCCAACCTGGACTCGCTTGTGCTCGCGGGGCTGCAGCTGGCCCCCCATCCGAGCGGCCTCGGTGATGTGGTGACGGTCGATGAGACCTGCCGCACCAACCTTCCCGGGGTGCTCGCCGCCGGCAACCTGGTCGACCCGAGCCAGCAGGTGCTGCAGGCCGCGGCGCAGGGAGCGCGCCTCGGCGGGTTGCTCACCGCCGAGTTGATCCACGACGACATCGCTCGTTTGCAGACGGCGCAGCGCGACGCGACCTTCTGGGACACGCGGTACGGCAACCAACCGGGGCAGATGTGGAGCGGTCGAGTGAACGGCTCGTTCGAAGTGGAGTTGACCGGCGCGCTCTCCACCGTGGCGCCCGGTCGTGCGCTCGACGTGGGCTGCGGCGAGGGGGCCGACGCCATCTGGCTCGCCCAGCGCGGTTGGGACGTGACCGCTGTCGACATCTCGCCCACCGCGGTGGAGCGGGCCGCAGCCGCAGCAGCCGACCATGGGGTGAAGGTCCGGTTCGAGGCACGCGACCTCGTCACGCACCCGCCCGCACCTGGCAGCTTCGACATGGTGAGCATTCAGTACCCGGCGTTGCGTCGCGACGCCGGTCCGTCGGGTGTGCTCGCACTGTGGGATGCACTCGATCGCGGCGGCACGATGCTCGTGGTGTGGCACGCACCGCTCGACCCCGATGGCGAGCACCAGCCGGGGCATGGTGCGTTCGACCCAACACGGTTCGTCTCGTCTTCCGATCTGCTGGCCTGGCTGCGTGAGTACCGGGGCCATGAGTTGACCGTCGACGTGCACGAGCGGCGGCCGCGTCCGAACCCGCCCACCAACTCACATCATGTCGACGACGTCGTGATGCGACTGCGTCGAGCCTGACGCGGCCGGCGAACTGCCTGGGTTCAGCGGGCGACGATGGTGACGCCAGCCACCGTTGCCACCCACATCGTCTCGCCGACCGCGGCGATGCCAACGGGCAGCCCGAACGGAAGTGTCGTCACGTCGCCCTTGCTGAGCGTGGCTGGGTCGAACTCGATGAGCGCCGTGTCGGTGGCCACCACGACACGGCCGTCGACGACCGCGACCGCCGCCGAAGTGATGTCGCTGTCGGTATCAAGGTTGTGGGTGGCCACCACCTCAAGGGTGTCGGGGTCGAGCGCCACCAGGGTGTCGGCGCCGTCGACGGTGGTGACCACGTAGAGCCCGTCCGGGCCGACGGCCACCGCACCCGCACGATTCACTCCGAGGCCCACCGTGCTGCTGGCCGTGACCTTCAACGTGGCCGCATCGACGCGCACCACATCGCCTGTGAGGCCGAAGACCCACACTGCATCCGCGGAGGCAACCACGGCTCCGGGGGTAGCGGCTTCCTCGGTCCACGCTGCAACCTCGGGGCTGGCCGATGGGTTGGTGGCCTCGAATCGGTAGAGCTCGAACGCATCGGCGGCGTACACGAAGTCGCCGTTGGCCCCGACAGCGGCGGACGACTCCAGCGGCGAGCCGACCGGGGTGACCGCGCCCGAACCGTCGGCCGACACCACCCTCATGGTCTCCTGGCTCGACGATGGTGCGATCCACAGATTGGAGCCGGCGGCGACCACGTCGCCCGCGTCACCCCCCAGGCCGACGAGGTCGATGTCGGTGCATCCCTCGCTGAGGCACAGCGAGTACCCGACCGCATCGCCGGTGGCCGCGTCGCGCGCCCAGGCCAACGGCCCGCTCCCGTCGACCACGGTGATGCCCCTCACGGGTGCTGGCAGGCTGAGCTGAACTCCTGTCTCAGCGTCGGCGCCGTCGTCGTCGCTGCAGGCTGAGAGGGCTGCGCCCAGTGGCAGCACCGCAAGCAGGAAGGCTGCGCTCCGGAGGCGCCGCGGGCGAGTGTTGTCAAGGGTTCCCGTCGTCACGAGCGGAAGCCTCGCGCACACCGGGTGCCCGATGTTGGCAGGCGCAGCCGCGAGAGGCTCAGCGCGAGGCGGTCCTTCTCGAGCCGCTGCGGCGCGTCGTTGGGCGGGTAGCCCTGCATGCAGGCGTAGATGCACGCGCCGATGGCGTAGATGTCGGTC
>DMQJ01000277.1:8134-8919 GCA_003455715.1 Acidimicrobiaceae bacterium
GATGTTGGCAGGCGCAGCCGCGAGTTCACCCTGCACGAAATTGAGTACCGCTCTACTCACGACGGTTCCCTCGGAATCGTCGTACCGTCGCCCATGAACTTGCTCAGCCGCCATCCCAGTCCATCAACTCCAGTCCTTCGTCCCGCTCGCTCACGGAGGCGACGCTTTGCCGTGGGCCTTGCCGCCACGCTCGCCGCGTCCGTCGGCGGCCTCGTTCCGTCAGGCGTTTCCCACGCGGGCAGTGAGGCTGTCCTCGAATGCTCGGGTGGCAGCACTCCCAGCGTCCAGTCTCCAACAGCGAGCGGCTCGGCTTCGGTGAGCGAACCAACCATCGACGGCATCACTGCCGAGTTGGAGTTTGCGTGGTCGTTCAACCTCAACGCCCAAACCCTCGACCTGCAAGTGGGCGTCACCGGCGACGACCCCTCACGCTCGTACGTCATCACCTCCGTCGGGTTCGAAGTGATGACAGGCGACGGTTTGACCAACTACGTCACACCGGTCGCTTCACCCACAGCCAGCTACGCCCAGGGCTTCAACCTGAGCAACATCCTCAGCACGCAGGCGCTCAGCATCCCGAGCATCTTTGCCACGTTCACCGTCTGCGAGGGCGCCCCGGTGACGACCGACCCGGAGCCGACCGACCCGCCGGCAGGTGGCGGACCACGTTTGCCGTCGACCGGAGCCAACACCTCGACGACACCGATGGTGATGGTGGCGTTCATCGTGCTGGCGCTCGGCATGGTTGCCACACGGGCTGCCCGTCGGGGTCGCCCAGCACCACG
>DMQJ01000432.1:0-2473 GCA_003455715.1 Acidimicrobiaceae bacterium
TGGGGGTGAGCGGGCGGGGTGCCATCAGCGCGGCCCCGGCAACGCTGCTCGACTCGCAGGGCGAGCAGCGGGTGAGCGCGTGGGCAGGCCCGTGGCCGGTGGAAGAACACTGGTGGGACACCGCTCGGGCGCGGCGCATGGCGCGCCTGCAGGTGCTCACCGATGCTGGGCGACTGGTGCTGCTCGCGCTCGAAGGCGGGCAGTGGTGGCTCACCGCCGAATACGCCTAACGCGCTCGTCAATGGAGGGTTTCCTGCACACGACACCCCCTTGGAGGGTTTGATGCGCGCCTGGGCGTACGCAAAACCCTCCAAGCCGGGTTCGGAGCGCACAACCCTCCAAGGTGGAGGGACGCGGGTCAGGCCGGGATGAGGTGGCGGTGGTCGTCGTCGCGAGGGTCGCTCGCCGCGCCGCTCGGAGTGCTGTGCGCCATCTCGGCGCGACGGGCCTGCACGGCCTGCTCTTCGGCGGCCCGCAACAGGTCGTTGCTCAGCCGGAAGCCCACGCCGCGCACGGTGTGGATGAACCGCAGTTCGGGCGCCCGCTGCTGCAGCTTGCGGCGCAGGTTGCTGAGGTGCACGTCGACCACATGGGTGTCGCCCACCCAGTTCGGGCCCCACACCTCTTCGAGCAGTTCGGCCCGCGAGCACACCTCCGCCGGGCGGCGGCACAGTTGCTCGAACAATGCGAACTCGATGCGGGTCACCGGCACGTCCTGCCCGCCCACGCGAATCTCCTTGCGGCCCACGTCCACCGACAGGGCGCCGAGCTTGATCACCGATGCCTGCATCGGGTCCCAGCGGGCATGCAGTTGGCGCGGCCGACGCAGCAGCGCCTGGCAGCGAGCGGCGAGTTCTTCCGGGTTGAGCGTGCTCGACACCACATCGTCGGCGCCGGCGCGCAGGGCACGAATGCGAGCCGTGTCGGCCTCCGGGGCGGCGATGCCCACGATGTAGGCGTCGCTGAGGTTGCGCATCGTGTCGAACAGAGTGCCGCCCTCAGGGCTCGGCAGGTCGAGGTCGACCATCATCACGTCGGGTGAGAACGAACGGGCCAAGGTGAGCGCCGCCTCTTCCTCAGTGGTTGCGCTCACGGAATAACCACGCGCCCGCAGGGCTGTGGAAGCAACACGGCGGAGCGTCGAGTCGCCCACTGCGAGCAGCACTCGTGGTGCGAGTTGTGCGTCCGGTTCCATCGTCGTCTCGTCGCCCTTGCGTGGGAGGGAGGAGGGCGGCGGTGCCCTCCACTGTTCGGTTGACTATCGGCGTGGCTGGTGGCTTCCTGAAGTGAGATTTTGACGATCCGTGAATGGAAGCCCACCTCCAGGGCCGATTCCGCCCGTACCGTGGCGGTGATGAACGATCTGCGAACCCTCGTCCGCGACGCTGTGCTCACCCGTCGCCCGGTGGATGCCCGTGAACGGTGGTCGCTGCAAGAGTTCGTCGAACGTTTCGACCCGCTCGACCGTCCGTTCACCGAGGAGGCCAACCCGGTGCACGTCACGGCATCGGCCATCGTGGTGAGCGACGACGGGCAACGGGTGCTGCTGCACGAACACAAGCGCCTCAAGCTGTGGCTGCAACCCGGCGGCCACATCGACGACGGCGAAACCCCGTGGGATGCCGCGGTGCGTGAAGCCACCGAAGAAACCGGCCTGCCCGCCACCCTCGGCTCGGCCGACCTGTTGCACGTGGATGTGCACCCCGGGCCCCGCAAACACACGCACCTCGACCTGCGCTACCTGGTGCAGGCCCCACGCGACACGCCTCGCCCACCCGAAGGCGAGAGCCAGAAGGTGGAGTGGTTCGCGTGGCACAAGGCAGTGGCCATCGCCGAACCCGGCCTGGAAGGTGTGCTGCGTGCCCTGCAACCCGGCGAGGCTCGCATCCGCCAGGCCCGCCACAACGACGCCCCCGACTGCGCGCACGTGTATCTGCGCTCACGCGCCTACGGGCTGCCCACGGTGCCGGTGGTGCACGACGTGCGCGACGTGAAGCGGTGGATGAGCGACGACGTGGTGGGCCGCACCGACATGTGGGTGGCCGAAGTCGACGGCACCGTCGTCGGGTTCATGGTGCTCGGTGAGGGCCGTGGTGGCGCAGGCTGGATCGACCATCTGTACCTCGACCCGGCGTGGATGGGCCGCGGTCTCGGCGACCGGTTCGTCTCCCTGGCGAAGGAACGGCGCGCCGGTGGTCTGCAGCTGTGGACGTTCCAGGCCAACGGCCCGGCCCAGCGCTTCTACGCGCGCCATGGGTTCACGGCCGAAGAGTTCGGCGACGGCCGCGGTAACGAAGAGCGTTCCCCCGACGTGCGGATGGTGTGGCAGCCCTGAGTGTGGGTCCGCCTCCAGCGGTCGTTCAGCGTGTGTAGTGCGGGGCGGGCACGCTGAGGTGGAAGCGGGTGCCCTGGTCGTCGGTGCATGCCGCGTCCCAACCACTCTCGTAGTGCACCGACGACCAGAGATCGGAAG
>DMQJ01000432.1:2683-5016 GCA_003455715.1 Acidimicrobiaceae bacterium
CTCGCGCCCCCGAGCCACCGCAGCCTGGATGTCGTCGACCACGAACCACAACCTGGGCTCGCTGCTGTCGGTGTTGAGGCCCCCTGGAGGTGCACTCACGTTGTCGGCGTGGCCAGCCTCGGGTGACGCGAACCGCCACCCGAGCAATGCCCCGAAGAAGGCCTGCGCGCGGGCCAGGTCGGCCGTGGGCAGGGTCCAGTAGTAGAGGTCGCCGCGGTCGTGATGCTTCACCTGATGGTCGTCGTTCGCCGCGGCAGCCGCGGGCGCCTCGTGGCGGAAGCCTTGCTCGGCGGCGTTGGCCGCGTACTGGTCGTCGCCGAAGCCGGCGATGGGCGAGCCGATGCTCCACTGATGACCCCACGGGTCTTGCAACATGCCCTGGCGGAAGCCGTAGAACTGGTCGTCCACCGGGCGTACCTGGGTGGCGCCGAGGGCGAGGGCGCGGGCGAACACGGCGTCGGCGTCGGCCACCTCGAGCGTGAACTTGGTGGCCGACCCGCCGAGCCGCAGCGGGCCGATGGCGCCATAGTCGGGGTACTCGTCGGCGAGGGCGATGCGGCTGTTGCCGATGGCGATTTCGGCGTGCCCGATGCGCCCGTCGTCGCCCACCAGACGGTGGTGTTCCACGGCACCGAAGGCCGCCACGTAGAAGTCGATGGCGGCAGCGGCGCCGTCGACGGTGAGGTACGGCGTGACGGTGACGGCAACCGTGGCCGCAGC
This sequence comes from Acidimicrobiaceae bacterium, assembly GCA_003455715.1. Taxonomy (GTDB): domain Bacteria; phylum Actinomycetota; class Acidimicrobiia; order Acidimicrobiales; family Ilumatobacteraceae; genus UBA668. The sequence goes on from DMQJ01000432.1 coordinate 3,404, forward strand.
GCTGGTCGGGGTGGGTTCGGACATGGGGGCCTCCAGGGCGTTGCGGAGTTGGTCGCGGAGTTGGTGGGTGAAGCGGGCGTCGGGTGCGATGGGGTCGGTGGGGGCGCGCAGGGCGTCGAACGGATCGGTCATCGGTCGCCTCCTTCCAGGTCGTCGGCCGCGTGGCGGTATGCGGCGCGGGCGCGGGCCAACACGCTCTCGGTGGCGTGCAGGCTGCGGTCGAGGTGCGCGGCCACCTGGTCGACAGGAAGGCCGTCGAGGTAGCGCAGGGTGAGCGCCAACCGGTGGTGCGGTGCCAGCCGGGCCAGCACCGCCTGCACGTGCAGTGCTTCCAGCGGACTGCCGTCGTCGGCCACCTCGGACGCGGCATCCCACAGTTCGGCCATGGCCTCCCGCTGACGGCCGAGGCGACGCCAGTGGTCGACCAGTTTGTGTCGGGCCGTGCCGATGAGCCACGCGACGCTCACGTCGGCGCCGTTGCGGTGAGCGTGCACGGCAGCCATGAAGGTGTCGGCCGTGAGGTCTTCGGCGGTGGCGCGGTCGTCGCAGCGGCGCACGAGGTAGCCGTACACGTGGGGCAGGGCCTCGTCGTACAACTGCAGCAGGGCGCTCACGGAGTCCTTGTCGTTCGGGGTGCCGATTCTCCGTCGCGATCGTTACAGATTTCTTCCCGCTGCGGCCCTCTTGAAGATCGAACAGGTGTTCGCTAAGGTCGCGAACCCCTATGGCGTTCAACAACCCCAACCGTTCGTGGCAGGAGATGGAGGCATTGCTCTCCGGGCGTCCCCTGCCCGGCCAGCGGGGCAAGGATGGCCGCGCACCGGGGAGTGCGTCGTGGAATGCCGGGGGCGACGGCCCGGCGCTCGGGCGCAAGCGTCAGGCGTACGAACCCGACACCACCCGGCCGCTCATGCGTCCCGATGTCGGCCGCACCCCCTACGCCGAACTGCACTGCCACAGCAACTTCAGCTTCCTCGACGGAGCCAGCCACCCGGAGGCACTGGTGGAGGAAGCGCACCGGCTGGGGCTGGAGGCCTTGGCCCTCACCGACCACAACGGCTTCTACGGCGTGGTGCGGTTTGCCGAAGCGGCACGGGCGCTGGGGCTGCCCACCGTGTTCGGCACCGAGATCAACCTCACCGCAGAGGGTCGCCGGGCCCGCACCGAGGCCGACACGCAACAGCAGGTGAACACCGGCATGGTGGCCGACAGCCATGCCCCCGACCCACATGGCCGTCACCTGCTGGTGCTGGCCGACGGCCCCACCGGCTACGCCCGGCTGGCACGCGCCCTCAGCCTCGGGCACCTGGCGGGCGAGAAGGGTGCGCCCCAGTTCACCTTCGACGACATCGCCGAGCAGGTGGCCGGGCACGGGTGGGTGCTCACCGGGTGTCGCAAGGGGGCGGTGCCGGCTGCGTTGGTGGGGGAGGGCCCCGGTGCCGCGGCCCGTGAGTTGCAGCGACTGGTCAGTGCCTTCGGGCGCGACCGGGTGCTGGTGGAGCTGTGGGATCACGGCCACCCGCTCGATTCGGTGCGCAACGATGCGCTGGCCGAACTGGCGGCACGGCACGACGTGGGTGTGGTGGCCACCAACAACGTGCACTACGCCACCC
>DMQJ01000015.1:0-240 GCA_003455715.1 Acidimicrobiaceae bacterium
ACTGGCACTCGAGGAGTTCACCGAACTGCAGGAACGCCACCGCTTCCTCGAAGAGCAACTCGACGATGTGCGCAACACGCGCCGCGACCTGATGCGGGTCATCAAAGCGGTTGACCTCGAGATCCAGACCGTGTTCTCCGCGGCCTACGCCGACGTGAGTACTCATTTCGCATCGCTGTTCGCCACCCTCTTCCCGGGTGGCACCGGCAAGCTGGTGCTCACCAACCCCGACGACCTGCT
>DMQJ01000015.1:420-10965 GCA_003455715.1 Acidimicrobiaceae bacterium
GCTCTTCCGATCTGCCTCCACCTCAACACAGGTGTGGAGGTGGAGGCCAAGCCGAGCGGCAAGAACGTGAAGAAGCTCTCGCTGTTGTCGGGCGGCGAGCGCAGCCTCACGGCGTTGGCGTTCCTGTTCGCCGTGTTCCGCAGCCGGCCCTCGCCGTTCTACGTGATGGACGAGGTGGAGGCCGCGCTCGACGACGTGAACCTGCATCGTTTCCTCGGTCTCATCGCTGAGTTCCGCCAGGAAGCGCAGCTGCTCATCGTGAGCCACCAGAAGCGCACGATGGAGGCGGGCGACAGCTTGCTCGGCGTGAGCATGCAGCCTGGTGGGTCGTCGAAGGTCATCGTTGAACGGGCGGCGGCTCGCGCCTGAACCTTCAGGAAACCTGAGGTGGCGCGGGCGTGGCGCGCGTAACGCTACGATCATCTCATTCGCCATGGGGGGCGACGAATCTCGGGGGAGAACCAACGCATCGTGGCTGACTTCGTTGCTTCGACGACACAGAACAACGATTCACCGACCTCTCCCGCCATACAGCTCGTCGGCCTGCGCAAGTCATTCGGCTCCGGCGAACATGCCGTGCACGCCGTCGACGGCGTCGATCTCTCCATCGCGGAGGGGGAGTTCTTCTCTTTTCTGGGTCCAAGTGGCAGTGGAAAGACCACAGTGCTGCGGATGATCGCCGGCTTCGAGCTGCCAACCGCAGGCGCCATCCTCCTCGAGGGGCTCGACGTCACACGTGCCGCCCCCTACGACCGCAACGTCAATACGGTCTTCCAGGACTACGCGCTGTTCCCGCACATGACCGTGCTGCAGAACGTCGAGTACGGCCTCAAGGTGAAGGGCGTGTCGCGCAGTGAGCGCCGCAAGCGGGCTGCGGAGATGCTGGAGAAGGTGCGCCTCGGATCCTTCGGCAATCGCAAGCCCAACCAGCTGAGCGGTGGTCAACGGCAACGAGTCGCGCTGGCTCGCGCGCTGGTGAACCAGCCGAAGGTGCTGCTGCTTGATGAGCCGCTCGGCGCGCTCGACCTCAAGCTTCGAGAGGAGATGCAGGTCGAGCTGAAGGCGATTCAGCGAGAGGTGGGCATCACGTTCGTCTTCGTCACCCACGACCAGGGCGAGGCACTGAGCATGAGCAACCGCATTGCGGTGTTCAACCACGGCCGCATCGAACAGGTTGGTTCACCTCGCGAGATCTACGACCACCCCGCCACATCGTTCGTCGCCGGTTTCGTGGGCACCAGCAACGTGCTGTCGGCCACGCTCTCCCATGAGCTCATGGGCGTTGCGGCTCCTCACTCCGTTCGCCCCGAGCGCATCCGCATTGTGCGCGATGACGCCGTGGGCGCAGACGTCGTCGTGCCCGGAGTGGTGAGCGACGTTCAGTATCTGGGTGCCGACTGTCGGGTCCGCGTCGACCTCGACGACGGCAGCCATCTTCTCGCCAACGTGCCGAGCGACGGGCTCGTTGGTGTTGCCATCGGCGAAGCGATTCGTCTGGCATGGCCGCGCGGAGCGGCATTCACGGTCGCAGACACAACCACCTCTGAAGGGGGAGACCAATGAGGAAGTCACGAGTTGGGGCGGCGCTGCTGGCGTCGCTCACGCTTGTCGCCGCCGCGTGCGGCGACGATGAGAAGGAATCGACCACCACCGAAGCACCTGAGGGCACCGATGCTCCGGCACCGGACACCACCGAAGGCGGCGACATCGACTACATGTGGACGCCGAATGCCGACGTACTCGCAGGTGCCGAAGGACAGGTGAACATCGTCGCCTGGCCCGGCTACATCGAGGAAGCGTGGTCGGCGCCGTTCACCGAGATGACCGGCTGCGCCGTCAACGTGAAGCTCGGCGCCACGTCCGACGAGATGGTGCAGCTCATGCAGAGCGGCGAGTACGACGGCGTTTCGGCGTCGGGCGACGCCACGAACCGGCTGATGGCCGGCGGTGAGGTCGTGGAGATCGACCTGGCCGAGTTCAGCAGCTACGACGACATCTTCGACGGCCTGAAGGACAAGCCGTGGAACTCGATGGACGGCAAGCCGATGGGCATCCCCCACGGCCGCGGCGCGAACGTGATGTTCTACAACACTGAGGCCTTCCCTGACGGGGTCGACAGCTGGAGCGTGATGTGGGAAGGCGGCTCGGTCGCCGAAGGCGCCACCAGCGTCTACGACAGCCCGATCTACATTGCCGACGCCGCGCTGTGGCTGATGGCCACGCAGCCGGAGTTGGGCATCACCAACCCGTACGCGCTCGACCAGACCCAGTTCGACGCAGCGATCGCCCTGCTGGAAAGCCAGAAGGAGATCACCGGCCAGTACTGGGCCGACTACGTCGTGCAGGCCAACTCGATGGTCGATGGCACCGTGCTTGCCGGTACCACCTGGCAGGTCGTGGCCAACTTCGCTCAGGGCGAAGGCGCCATCATCGAGACGGTGAAGCCGAAGGAAGGCGCCACCGGCTGGTCCGACACGTGGATGCTCTCGTCGCAGGCCGCCAACCCCAACTGCATGAAGCTGTGGATGGACTGGATCTCGTCGCCGTGGGCCAACGCTCAGGCCACCGAGTACTTCGGTGAGGCCCCGAGCAACGAGAAGGGCTGCGCGCTCACCGCCGACCCCGATCACTGCACCAAGTTCCACGCCGAGGAAGAGGACTACTGGACTGACGTGTGGTACTGGACCACCGCCACCGAGGAGTGCCTCGACGGGCGCACCGACGTCACCTGCGTGCCCTACACCGAGTGGGTCAACGCCTGGAACGCCCTGCGCGCGTGATCACTGCCGAACGGGTTGGGAGGGCCTCCGGGCCCTCCCAACCCCTCCGCAACCTGAATCGGTTCTTTCGGCGCCATCCGCGCGCCGGTTTGTTGACCCTGCTGACGCCTCCAGTGGCGTGGCTGCTCGTGGTGTACCTGGCATCGCTGGCGATGCTGGTGGTGGCCGCGCTCTACACGCTCGATCCGACGTCGCAGAAGCCCACCGATGAGCTCACCACCTCCAACATCACCGACGCGCTCTCCGATACCAACGTCTGGTCGCTGTTCGGTCGCACAGTGCTGGTCGCGATGAGTGTCACGCTCATCTGCGCGTTGGTGGCGCTGCCCACGTGCTTCTTCCTGGCCAAGATCGCACCGCGCTGGGTGCGCCGCGGTCTGCTGGTGTCGATGCTGCTGCCGCTGTGGGCTGGCTACATGGTGAAGGCCTACGCCTGGAGGGCAATGGTCTCGCCCGCCGGCGGTAACCGGTTCGCCGCTGCTGGGCGGGGCGGCGGGGGGTTCATGGAGAGTGTGCTCGGCTGGACGCCGGGCTACGGCCGAGTGGCCGTGGTGATCGCGCTCGTCTACTTGTGGCTGCCCTACATGATCCTGCCGGTGTACGCAGGTCTTGAGCGGATGCCGACGTCGCTGCTCGATGCGGCTGGTGACCTCGGTGCTCGGCCGTGGCGAACGTTCCGCACCGTCATCTTGCCGCTGCTGTTGCCGTCCGTAGCAGCCGGGTCGATCTTCACGTTCTCGCTCTCGCTCGGCGACTACATCCTTCCTCGCCTCTTGGTCGACGGGAAGGAGCGCGTCATGTTCGGCGAGTTGATCAGCGCCACCCTCGGCGCGCCGAACCTGCCGCTGGCCGCGGCGTACACCCTCTTTCCACTCGTCATGATCGTCTTCTACCTGCTCGCCATGAAGCGGGCTGGCGCGTTCGAGAACCTGTGAGCCTTCGCTGATGCGCACCTCGCTCTTCTCGAAGATCGTGCTCGGGGTAATCACCCTGGCCACGCTGGTCTTCTTCTACATCCCGCTCTTCGTGGTGGCCCGGCTGTCGTTCACCGAGAACAAGTCGGTGGCGTGGCCAGCAAAGGGTTGGACCTTGCAGTGGTGGCGCGAGGCTTGGCACGACGACGGGCCACGGGAGGCACTCACCCGCTCCGTCTCGGTCGCGGCATGGGCCACCGTGATTGCGCTCATCCTCGGATCGTTTGCAGCGTTTGCGTTGCAGCGCTACTCGTTCTTCGGCAAGAACACCGTCTCGTTCGTGCTCGTTCTGCCGATTGCGTTGCCCGGCATCGTCACGGGTATCGCCTTGCAGAACACGTTCACCAAGGAGGTCGACCTCGGTCTGTTCGCCTTCGAGGTTGGTCTCGGCTTCCACTCGTTGGTGATGGCCCACGCAACGTTCTGTGTGGTCATCGCCTACAACAATGTCATTGCCCGACTCCGCCGATCGTCGCCCAACCTGCTGGAGGCGTCGGCAGACCTCGGGGCCACCGGCCTGCAAACGTTTCGGTACGTCACCTTTCCACTGGTGCGTTCGGCGCTGCTTGCGGGCGGCATCCTGGCGTTCGCGCTGAGCTTCGACGAGATCGTCGTCACCACCTTCACCTCCGGCTCGGGGTATCTCACGCTGCCGCAGTGGATCTACGCCAACTTCGCTCGCCCACAGTCGCCGGCGGTCATCAATGTGGTTGCTACCTTCGTGATGGTCGTGAGTATTCCCCTGGCCTACCTGGCGCAACGCCTCAGCGACGGCGGCTCCGACGCGCAGTAGCGTGGCTGTGCAACGCCCGTTCGATGAAACTCGGCTGGCGGCGCTTGACACCTGTGCTAAGCCTGGTGTCAGAACTTCGATGAAGATGTCAACTACTCGTTCAGGTGGTCGCTCGATCACCGTTCGTCCCCTCAGCCTCCGGAGCACTGTCCGAGGTGGTGGCCGGTCATGAACGTCGTGCTCTCGTTTCCCACCGTGGTGTTCACGTTCCTCTTGGTCGTGTGCGTGCTGTGGTGGTTGGCCAGCATGGTGCTCGGCGGCCTCGACACCGACATCGACGCAGAGGGCGGCGACGGCCTCGCCGACCAACTCGGTCTCTCGGCGATGCCCCTCCCGTTGGCGCTGTCCATCCTGGCGCTCGGCGGGTGGCTCACCTCCGCGCTGTTGCACGGCCTTGTCGGCGACAGTGGCCGCTCGTTGGCCATCGGCGCCGCGCTCGGCGTGTTCGTCGGCGCCATCGTGGTCGGCCTGGGCCTGGTGAAGTTGCTGTCGGGCCCGCTCGGCACCCTGTTTGCCACCGAACCGGCTCCCACTCGCCGCCAAGCAGTTGGTTCCATCTGCAAGGTGCGCACGGTCGAGGTGAACGAGCGACTTGGCGATGCCGAGGTCGTCACCGGGGTGTTGAAGGGCAGCGTCGTAGAGGTTCGCGCCGCAGCGGGCCGCTTCCGTCGAGGCGATCTGGCCCTGCTGGTCGACTACGACGACCACACACAACGATTCGTCATCGACGAGGTCGACGAACTCGTCACCCCTGACTGACCACAGTCGTCCGTCTTCTAGGATCCCCCCAAGTCCCCGTTCACGAGGAGTACGTCCGTTTCATGACCTTTCTGCTCATTGCTGCAGCCGCGTTGGTGTTCTTCCTCATCGCCGTCGGCTTCTTCGTCACCCGTCTGTACCGCAAGGTCAATCAGGGGCAAGCGCTCATCGTCAACAAGGCATCGTCGACGGCTGTCACATTCAACGGTGGTGTGGTGCTCCCGGTGATCCACAAGGCCGAGTTGATGGATATCGGCGTGAAGGTGATCGAAATCGAGAAGATGGGGCACGACGGCCTGATCTGCCACGACAACATCCGCGCCGACATTCGGGTGAGCTTCTACGTGCGGGTGAACCCGACCGAAGACGACGTGCGCAAGGTTGCCCAGCTGGTGGGGTGTGCCAGCGCGTCCGACCCGGTGAAACTCAACGAGCTGTTCAACGCCAAGTTCGCCGAGGCGTTGAAGACCGCGGGCAAGCAGATGGAGTTCGTGCAGCTGTACGAGCAGCGCGAACAGTTCCGCACCAATGTCATCGGGGTCATCGGCGAAGACCTCAACGGCTACATGCTCGACGACGTTGCCATCGAGTATCTCGAGCAGACCCCGCTCGACAAGCTCGACCCCAACAACGTGCTCGACGCTGAAGGCATCAAGCGCATTACCGACATCACCAGCCGCGAGCAGGTGCAGTCGAACATCTTCCGCCGCGAGGCAGAGAAGCAGATCAAGTCGAAAGACGTCGAGACCCAGCAGGCCATCTTCGAGATGGAGCGCCAGGAGAAGGCCGCCGAGTACCGGGCCATGCGCGAGGTGGCCACGGCCAAGGCGCGCGAGGAAAGCCTCACCTCACAGGTGGAGGCTGAAGAACGCGCCAAGGCCGAACAGGCGCGCCTGAAGACCGACGAGATGGTGGGTATCCAGCAGGAGAACATGCAGCGCGAGGTCCAGGTCGCTGCCACAGCCCGCGAGCGAGTGCTGGCGGCCGAACGGGAGAAGATCGAAAAGGCCCGCCAACTCGAGCAGGTGGCACGCGAGATCGAAACCCTCGCGGCCACAAAGGATCTCGAGTCGGAGCGTGCTCGCGTGGCGGAGTTGGCCAAGGCGCGCATCGCCGTGGAGAAGACGGTGGCCGAGCAGGAGGAAGCCATCAAGACCCTGCGCACGGTGGAAGACGCCAATCGTGGCAAGGAGGCCCAGGTCATCGCGGCCGGGGCGCAGGCCGAGAGTGTGCTCATCACCACCATCAAGGAGGCCGAGGCCAAGGAGCGTGCATCGCAGCACCTTGCCAGGGAGCGACTCACCCTGGCTGAGGCGGCCAAGACCGCCGCCGAGTTGGAGAGCGCGGCCAAGATCCGACTTGCGGAAGGCACTCGCGCTGAGGCTGCCGCCGAAGGCCTTGCCGAGGTGGAAGTGCAGAAGGCATCGGCAGTTGCCATCGAGCAGAAGGGTCTGGCTGAAGCTCGCGTGCTGGAGGCCCAGGCCGATGCTGCGCTGAAGCGCGGCGGCGCCGATGCCGAGGTCGCCAAGCTCGTGGGCGAGGCCGAGGGTGCTGCGATGGAAGCCCGTCTGAAGGGCGAGGCGGCTGGTCTCACCGACAAGGCGGAGGCGATGAAGCAACTCGAAGGCGTGGGCAAGGACTACGACCTTGCCGTCCGCCAGATCGAGGCCGACGTGCAGGTGCGCACCGCATCGATCGACGCTCAGAAGCAGGCCGCCATCGCCCAAGCCGAGGCCATGGGCGCCGCGCTCTCGAACGCCAACGTCGACATCGTCGGCGGCACCGACATGTTCGTCGACCGCATCCTTGGCGCCACGGCCATGGGCAAGGCGGTCGACGGATTCGCAGGCAGCAGTGCCACCACCGAGGCGATCGCCAAGCCCTATGTCACCGGCGAGCGCGACCTCATCGAGACGCTGGCGAGCGCAGTGGGTGGCTCGCAGGGCCTGGCCAATCTGTCGCTGGCACGTTTCCTCAGCGTGCTCGGCGAGCGTGTCGGTGGCGACGAAGGCCAGCTGCTCGGTGAGTTGGTGGCCACGCTGAAGGATCGCGGCCTCGACTCGGTGCCGGTGCAGCAGCTCTTGAAGTGAGCCATCGATGACCGACGCTGCCGCCCCGAGCGGCGCCCCGGCTGCATCGGCGGCCACTCCGCCTGCCGCCAGCTCGGCGACTGTTCCGGCCTCGACATACCAGCTGCTGCGCGAGCGGCTCCACGGCGTTGCCGACCGCCTCGACGCAGCAGCGCAACAGGTGAACCGCGAGCGGGCCGAGGTCTTTGCGGCGGTGCCGTTGGCGCTCGCCGAGCAAGACCGGTTGCGTACCGAGTATCCGGCTCATGCGCGCGACGTGGTGGCCATCGACGACCTGTTGCTGTTCGGCTTCCACGCGTCGGTGGGCTTGCAGCAGGCGCGCACGGTCGCCGACACGTTCTCCCTCTACACGGTGCAACAGGCGGCCGACACCGACTGGGCGTTCAACGAGATCCGGGCCGATGATGCAGGATGGTTCCTCTCCGACCCGGCGTTCGTCCGCGACCTCGGTGAGCTGTTCACGTACTACGCACAGGCGCGCTTGCTGAAGCTGCAGGTCAGCAATGGCCGGCTGCTGATGGTGTTCTCTGTCGGCTCCAACCTCGACGACGTGCGGGTGCTTCGCTGGCAACTCACTGCCGACGGCCCTCCCACCTACATCGACGCCTACGGTGAACTCGACGTTGCGCCCTCCGAGCCATTCGACTTCGAGTGGGTGGAGGCGGGTCGTGAACTGGTGGTGGAAGGACGCTGGCGGCACCTGTCGATCGCCGGCGTCGTGCACGTGGGCATCGACCGTCGTCATCTGGAGTTCAGGGTCGACGACGCGGTGGAGGGCGGGCGCACCATCCTCACCGAGCCGCTCGCCGAAGAGCAGAGCCTCGACGATCTGAAGGTGCGCTACGCCTTGCTGGGCGATGTGCTCCTCGTGGGCGTGCGCCCGTATCGCGAGGCCGACGAACGTTGCTACATCGTCAACCGCCTCACTCGCGCCGCCAGCCGCGTCGATGCGGTCCGCCGCAACTGCCACCAACTCCCCGAGGGGCAAGGTGTCGTGTTCCCCGGCGGGTATCACTTGCAGAATGGCGACACCAAGGTGTTCACCGTGCCGTCTGGCTCCGGTGCGGCACCTGCCACCGGGTTCGGCTTCCATGCGTCGCACCGCAGCCCGAACGGCGAAGACATCCTCTACGCGTACTACCAGCCGGAGACCGGCGAGTACCTGCTGTGTGCGTACAACGTGGTGTCGCGCACGATGGCCAATCCAGTGGTCAGCGACGGGTATGCGCTGTTCGACGACGGGTTGATTCTCACCATTCGGCACGCGGGCGAACCACAGCGCGTGCACACGGTCGGCGTGTACACCAGCCCGTTCTGCGACGCCGAGCACTATGCGCCGCCGGTGGCCGGCGACAGCTTCCACGGCCGCGTGGGCAACCCTGAACTCGTGCGGGTGCTGGGCGAGGCGTTCTCCTTGGCCCGCGACGCGCGCGATCCGGCCTTCAACGCCGCAGTGTTCGAAGCGATGGTCGGGCGTGCCACCGTGCTGCTCGACGCGCACGCGTGGCTCGCTGCGCCGGAGGGGCATGGGCTTGGCGCCCTGCTCGTGGAGTTGCGCAAGTCAGCCGGCGACGTGCTCGACGAGTTCGAGACGGTCGTGGTGGCCAAGCGCGAGGCGGTGTCGCGCCTGCACGACGCAGATCGCGCAGTCGCCGACCTGGTGGCCGACGCTGAGCTCGAGCTGCGCGACGCCGACACGTACATCGACCGGCTGGCGGCAGCACGTGCGTCCATCGGGTCGCTGGTCGAGCTGCGTGATGTGCGCGAGATCGACCTTGCCGCTGTCGACGCTCTCACCGAGAAGGCCACCGCGGTGCACGAGCGGCTGGCACGACGCGCCGTCGACTTTCTCGGAAGCGACGACGCGCTCAACGGGCTGCTCGAGGTGTTCGCCGCCGCTGAGCGGTCGGCGCCGGCAACGGCCACGGTCGCGGCCGTTGCGCCGCTGGTGGCGGAGGTGGAAGCCGCCGGCGAACGGGTGGTGCTGCTCACTGAGGTGGTGTCGGGGCTGGAGGTGGCCGACGCCACCGTGAAGACGGCGGTGCTCACTCGGCTGTCGGATGCGCTCGCCCGTCGCAACGGTGCTCGGGCCACGCTCGACGCCAGAGTTGCCCAGCTGCGAGTGAGCGAGTCGGCCGCTGCGTTTCAGGCTGGGCTTGCCGTGGTCGCCCAGCGCAGCCAAGCCCTGTTGATGACCGCCGCCGAGACTGCCCAGTGCGACTCGGCCGTGGCGGCGCTCGCAGCCGAACTTGAGAACCTCGATCTGCAGTACGGCGACGTCGCTGCCCATGCCGAAGCCATCGCCAACAAACGCGACGAGGTGGTGGCGGCCTTCGCTGCCAAGCGCGATTCCATCACCGCCACGCGGGCTCAACGCGTCACCCGCCTCGTGTCGTCGGCGCAGCGGCTCATCGACACGGTCACCACCCGCGCGGCGACACTGGCCGATCGCGCTGCAGTCGACACGTTCTTCTCCACCGATCCGCTGGTGGCCAAAGTTCGCACCTCCATCGACGAGCTGGCGGCGCTCGGAGAAGCGGGACCCGCTGGCGAACTCGACGTCGCCCTCGGTACCGCTCGCGACCAGGCGCGCCGTACTGTTGCCGACCGCGCCGAGCTGTTCGAGGCCGGCACGGTGAGGGTGGGCCGGTGGAAGTTGGGGGTCAACACCGAACCGTTCGAACTGCGCCTCGACCCCGGCGATGGCGATACGCCACCCGTGCTGCGGCTGAGTGGCACCGACCTCGTCCTCCCGGTACCCGACGACCTCTTCGATGGGCTGCAGGGTGCCGACCTGGCGGTGGCACGCCAGACCTATCCCACCGAGACCGCAGAGCTACCACGCGCGCTCTACCTGGCGTTCGACGCACTGCTCGCGGGCGTGCACCCCGACCAGGTTGCGTCGTTCGCCGCCGGCCGTATCGACGACGGCTACGAACCTGGTGTGCACGACGCCGACGCCGCGGCGTTGGTGACCGCCCTCGAAGGATGGTGGGCCCAGCCGGCGATGCGCCACCGCGGGGTGGTTCGAGCCGTCGCGGGTGCATGGCTGGCGACGCTCGACGCGAAGGAGCGTGTCGCTGTCGAGCGTGAACTTGCCGCGCTCGCCACGTTGGGCGCCGGTCGCGCGCTGCGGTCATTCACCGAGC
>DMQJ01000428.1:0-2933 GCA_003455715.1 Acidimicrobiaceae bacterium
CGCCGGCGTGTTGGGCATGGCCCGAACACACACCACGTCGGGTCCGGCGGCGGCTTGCAGCGCATCGAGCGTGACCCCAGCGGCGATGCTGAGGATGCGTGTGGCGCCGGCACGCACCGCTTCGGTGGTGGCGGTGCCCACGTCGTAGGGCTTCACCGCGATGAGCGCGGCCTGGCAGGCAGGCACGGCGTTGGTGATGGCGACCCCGGGGAACATCTCGCGCAAGGCATCGGCGCGGGGAGGCAACACTTCCACCACCGCGAGGTCTCCTGCGGCCCACCCGGCATGCAGCAGCCCACCGACGAGCGCCGCGCCCATGTTGCCGCCACCCACTACTGCCAGCCGGTACGTCATCGCGCCAGGCTACGGCACGGCCGACCGTGCGCCGGGGTGATTGCGGGTGGGCGGCAACACCGGCTTCCCCTACTCGACCGATAGACAACCCACCCGCACCCAGTAGGGGCACAGCGAGATGGCCGGATCGGCAAAACTTCCGGCGAGTCAGGCGAACTTGCTGGCAAAGGCAAGGCGGATGAGCGCCGGGAACGACTGCTCGGTGTAGGTGTAGAGCGAGCCGACGATGCGGTCGAGTTCTGCTTCGTTGAGCGCCGACAGCGGCAGCTCGCCGCGCAGGAACAGCGCGTCTTCCACACCGATCGCGAAGTGCGCGCCCACCAGCTTGTCGTTGCGGCGCAGAGCCAGCTCGTACACCTCGGCTGCGTGCTCGGGCGGGGCGGGCAGCACGTACACCTCGTAGCGCAGCGTGCGCTGACCGAGCGTGAACCAGATGGTGATGTGATCCTTCTCCTCACCCTGCAGGCGCACGTACCACCGCGGCTCGGCGCTGTCGGAGGGGTCGCCGCGGTCGATGGCTTCGAACAGCGGGTTGTCGGCCGCGAACCCGTGCAGCCAGGCGTCGATGTTGGCTTCGTAGTCGGCCAGGCTGGGGGGCAGGTGGTAGTCGGTCATGCGGCCGCGATCTTGCCCGCTCTCGCCGTGGTTGGCCAGCCCGGCCGACGGCCCTCGGTGACCTTGGCCCCTTCCGGGGCACCCATGAGGTCGCGTACGGTCACGGTGGAGCGCCGGGAAGGCTGGTCGGCAGAAAGGCTCCGCCATGCCCACGTCACCCCTTCCTCAGGGGTTGCGCGCCGACGAGGCAGCAGCCCTGCTCGCCACCCACGGGCCCAACAGCCTGCCCCCGCCCGCGCCTGTTCGCTGGTGGACCAGGGTGCTGCGCCAACTGCGCAGTTCGCTCATCTACATCCTGTTGTTCGCGCTGGTCTTCGACCTGTTCGTGTGGTGGCACGAAGGGGGCGACGGCTGGCCATTCGAGTCGATTGCCATCGGTGCGATCCTGCTGTTCAACACGGCGATGGGCGTGTGGCAGGAGTACCGCTCGGAAGACGCGCTCGCTCGCCTGCGCGAGTTGTCGGCCCCGCACGTGTGGGTGGTGCGCGATGGCGCGCTGCATCACCTCGACGTGTCGCTGGTGGTGCCCGGCGATGTGGTGCGGGTGGAGGGCGGCGATCGCATTCCCGCCGATGGCACGGTGCTGAGCGCCCACGGCTTGCTGGTGGATGAATCGCTGCTCACCGGTGAGTCGGTGCCGGTCGAGCATGGCGTTGAGGGCGACGAGGTGTTCGCCGGCACCTTGGCGGTGCGCGGTAGCGGGTTCCTCACCATCACCCGCACCGGTTCCGCCAGCGCGATGGGCCGCATCGCATCGTTGCTGGGCAGCGTGGCCGCCGACCGCACGCCGCTGGAGCGGCGGTTGGAGCACTTCGGTCGCCGCATCGCCCGATACGTGATGGCGTTGGCTGTGGTGCTCACCGTGTTCGGGGTGGGCATCGACGGCGTCGATCGGCTCAGCGAAGCGCTGCTGTTCGCCGTGGCTGTGGCCGTGGCCGCAGTGCCCGAGGGCATGCCGGCCGTCCTCACCCTCACCCTGGCGCTCGGCACGGAGCGAATGACCACCCGCAAGGCAGTGATCCGTCGCCTGGCGGCGGTGGAGGCGCTCGGTTCGGTGACGGTGATCGCCACCGACAAGACCGGCACGCTCACCGAGAACACGATGACCGTGCACGACCTGCAGACGACCGACCGCGAGCGGGCGTTGGTGGCCATGGTGGTGGCTGCCGACGCCGAGCCCGACACCGATGCCGGCGACCCGTTGGAGTTGGGTCTCTATGTGTACGCCGCGCTAGCCGGGGTCGACGTGGCAGCGGTGCGAGCCGCGCGGCCGCGGGTGAGCGCCCGACCGTTCGATGCCGCGTGGCGCTACATGCAGGTGACCGTGGAGGAGGACGGGCAGCCGGTGAGCTACCTGAAGGGAGCGGCTGAGGCGTTGCTGCCTCGCTGCGACCTCACCGCCGACGAGGCGGCATCGTGGCACGACGCGGTGGAGGCGGCGGCAACTGCCGGGTATCGCACCCTGGCGTTCGCATGGGCACCGGAAGCCACCGAAGAACACCTGCGTTGGTTGGGTGTTGCCCTGCTGTGGGACCCACCGCGGGCGGAGGTGCCCGGTGCGGTGGCCGCGGCGCACGCGGCCGGGGTGCGCGTGCTAATGATCACCGGCGACCATCCGGCAACGGCTGCAGCCATCGCCGCGTCGATCGGCATCACCGGCCCGACCCCGAGTGGCCCGGGTGGCCCTGCTCGTGTGCTCACAGGCGCCGACCTCGACGCCATGAGCCCCGACGAGTTGGCAGACGCGGTGGCCGAGGTGAACGTGTTCGCGCGGGTGAGCCCGGAGCACAAGTTGGCGCTGGTGGATGCGTTGAAGGCGCGCAACGAGATTGTCGCGATGACCGGCGACGGGGTGAACGACGCACCGGCGTTGAAGCGGGCCGATGTGGGCGTGGCGATGGGTCAGCGGGGCAGTGAGGTGAGCCGCGAGGTGGCCGATGTGGTGCTGCTCGACGACAACTTCG
>DMQJ01000428.1:3163-3387 GCA_003455715.1 Acidimicrobiaceae bacterium
CGACGACAACTTCGCCACGATCGTCGCGGCCATCGACGAGGGGCGAGGCATCTACGAGAACATCCAGAAGTTCATCCGCTTCCTGTTCTCCACCAACGTGGCCCTCGTGCTGCTGGTGGGCCTCGGTGTGCTCGGCGCTGCGGTGCTCGGGCTGCGCGACGAGACCGGGGCGCTGCTCGTACCGCTCACCGCAGCCCAACTGCTGTGGATCAACGTTCTGGCCG
>DMQJ01000428.1:3671-4099 GCA_003455715.1 Acidimicrobiaceae bacterium
GGCCGCCGCGGTCGCCTTCCGAGCCGCTGCTCGATCGTGCGGGCACCAGGTTCGTGGTGTTCACCGGCGTGGCCAAGGCTGCACTCGGGTTGGGGTTGCTGGTGGTGCTGCCGTTCGCCGCGTTCAGCGACCCCGAAACCCGCAGCGCCGTGTTCGTGTACGAAGCACTGGCCCAGCTGGCGTTCGTCTATCCGGCCAGGCGGGCACACGGCCCCAGCCAGCCGAACCGGATCCTCAACGTGATCGTGGTGATCAGCATCGGGCTGCAGTTGGCGACGGCGTTCGTTCCGCCGCTGCGAACCGTGCTCGGCGTGGAACCGATCGGCCTCGGCCTGTGGGCGTGGATCGCGGGTGCGGTGGCGCTGTCGTGGGGCTTCGCCGAGGTGTTCACCCGCTGGTCGCTGCGCTTCCGGCGTCGAGGTCGACGT
>DMQJ01000137.1:0-3834 GCA_003455715.1 Acidimicrobiaceae bacterium
ACAGACGCCGCAGACTCTTCGGACTCCGGCTGTAGCGGGCGAACAACGCGCCCTTCACCACCTCGGGCAGGTTCACCAATGCGAACACCGGACCATCGAGGTTGGTGAAGTAGCGGCGGAGGATGTCTTCCTCGTCGGCCGTGAATTCCTCAGGGACGTACACCGTCACGGCGGGCATCCTACGGGCCACAGCCCAGTCACCCGGGGATGCCTGTACAACCTGTACACCGGTCGCTCCGCTGCGGCGGGCTCAGATCGCCTTCACCCCGGCCGGTCGCTGGGCGAACTCGGCGTCGGCTCGGGCACGCAGGTCGGCCGAGCACCACAGATCCACCACGGTCATCGCCATCGCCTTGGCTCCATCGAGCACGGCTCTGTCGCCAGCCTCGGTGGCTGCGCAGCGTGCGAAGTCGACACTGTGGATCGGCACCCCATCTGGGGCCACCTGGATCATCGGATGGATCGACGGCACCAGGTAGCTGATGTTGCCCATGTCGGTGCTGCCAGCCACATGCTTGCCGCTGGCCTGTGGGTCGCGAACGGTGCGCCCCAGCCGTGCGGCATTGGCCACATACGCCTCGACCATTGCCTGGTTGTCGACCACCTCGGCGTAGGGGTAGTCGTCCCAGCGGTGCTCCATGGTGCAGCCGGTGGCGGCCGCGGCGGCCTCCAGACAGGCGAATACTCGCTGCTTCAGCAACTCCAGTGAGGCCAACGACCCAGACCGCACGTACCACACCATGGCGGCGACGTCGGGCACGATGTTGGGCTTCGTGCCGCCGTTGGTGAAGATGCCGTGGATGCGCTCGTCGGGGCGGATGTGCTGGCGCATCGCCGCAATGGACGTGTAGGCCTGCACCGCGGCATCAAGGGCATTGCGCCCTTCCCATGGCGCCGCAGCGGCGTGCGCGGCCTTGCCCCGAAAGGTGACCTCAATCTGCTGGATGGCAAGTGAGGTGATGGCGATGAGGTCGGCGTCGGCCGGATGCACCATCATCGCGGCGTGTACGCCTTCGAAGGCGCCAGCGCGGGCCATCAGCACCTTGCCGCCACCGCCCTCTTCGGCCGGTGTGCCGAGAATGCGCAGTCGGCCGCCCGCTTGCTCGGCCACGGCAGCGGCCGCCAGACCGGCACCCACACCGGCCGTGCCGATGATGTTGTGCCCGCAGGCGTGCCCCACGCCGGGCAGTGCGTCGTACTCGCACAGCACCGCCACCACGGGGCCCTCCGTGCCCGCTGCAGCATCGAACGCCGTGGCGAGACCCCACGCCGACCGCACCGGGGCAACCCCGTTGCGCTCAAGCAGGTTGGTGAGTGTGTCGTGCGCGAAGTGCTCTTCGAAGTTGAGCTCGGGGTTGGCGTGGATCTGGTGGCTGGCCTCCACCAACTGGGGTGCCAGCCTGTCGACCTGATCGCAGACGGCCTGCTTGAGTGCCTCGATGTCCATACCCGCGACCCTAACGCCCCTCAGGCGTACACGGTGAGGGCATCGGGCTCCACCCTCAGGTGCAGGGTGCTCCCCCGCCGCCATCGCTGGCCGTCGACCCACACCTCCACTGCCCGATCGAATACGAACTGCTGGTCGGCCACCTGCCGCGTGGTCAGGAAGGGATGTGGCACGTGGGTTCCGGTGCGAGCGCGCGTGCGCGCCGCCAGCCGGGTGCGAGGTGACATCGCGGCGTCAACCTGAACCACGTCGACGCGCCCGTCGTTGGGGTGACCCCGCGGTGCCACGTCGTAGGGGCCGATGAACTGGGCGTTGAGGGCCAGCAGGGCTGGCCCCCGTAGCCAACCGAGCCGACCCGGAGTGCGGGCCACCACATGGGCAACCGACAGGGTGCGGTCGCCATCGAGTTGCACGTGCACCACGTCGACTGGAACACACACCACCGTTCCCTGCATCCGCCCCGGAGACCCGCCACCCATCGTCCGGGCGAGGTCGCCACCGGCCACACCAAACGAACGCACGCCGTCGACCACCAGTCGCCATGCCTCGGCGTCGGAGTGAGCCACGGGAACACCGTCGGGCAAGGTGCAGGTGGTGCCCCACGGCTCACCTTTGCGGATCGTCACCCGGCACCTCACTGTCGAGTTCGATCGCACTCGATGCCGCGACGACACCCCGGAACAGGGCTTCAGCTGCCTGTTCGGCGGAGCGGCGCGTGGACTTCACCGGTGCCACCAGGGCCAACTGCCGCAACAGGTCGATGAGCTGCTTCATCGTGCGCACGAAGTCGCCCCCTGACAGCTCCTCGGCCTCCACCACATCGGCGAATCCCTCGCCTGCTGCCCATGCGAAGGCGACGGCCACAAAGGTCGGGTCGGGTGGTCGGTGCACCCCCAGCCCCGCTTCCTCCTCCAAGTCTTGCAACTCGTAGCTGATGCGGGCGATCGACTGCCAGCGGCGCCTCACGTCGGGCGACGGATACCACGGTGCTGGCGGGGCCTCCGGGCTGCGATGCTCGTAAACAAACACGCTCGCCAGTCCGGCAAGCGCTGCTGGCTCGAGCCCGTCGAACAAGCCTTGCCGCACGCTCTCGGCCACCAGCAGGTCGCTCTCGTGAAACAGCCGGGCAAGCATTTCGCCTGCGGCGGAGAGCTCCCACCCCTGCACGTACCCCCAGGTGCTGAGGATCTTCAGCACCCGGTCGAAGTCACGCCCGATCGACTGGCTCCGCCCGCTCATCTTGTCGTGCAGTTCGGCCACTTCGCGAGCGATCCGATCGGCCTGGTTGGCGGCCTTCATTCGATCGGCCAGCGCCGGGTCGTCCTCCACCGGATGGGTGATCGGGCCATCCTCGTAGGCAATGCGGCGCGACTTGCGGTGTGGCCGTACCTCGGCGCGCTCGAGCCGCTGCACGACCTCCTTCTGGAAGTCGTGGCGGTTCGGTGCATAGTCGGCTGGCAGATCCATGCGCCCGATGGCCCGGGGCGGCTCGTGGAAGTCGAGGGCAGTGAGGTGCAGCACGTCGCGACGTGTGGTGAGCCCCGTGAGGCGCATGGCTCCCTTGCGATGCGCGGTGGACAACACCACCATCCGGCCGGCGTAGCGCCCCTTCTCGACGTACAGGATGTCGCCCGGGCGCAGCTTCAACATCGCTAGTTGGGTGGGGTCGTCACGGCCCACGGCCGGCCCCCTGGCCGGTTCCTGCACAGCGGAGAGCATGCGGCGGTATTCGTCGATGTCGCCGTAGGGGCTGCGAGCCTTCTCGAGCAGATCGGCGAGGTGTTGCTGCCGTCGCTCCAGCCGGGCCTCGAGACGCACCACGTCGCGATCGGCCTGGTACTGGGCGAAGCTCAGGTTGAGGAGGTGGTGGGCGCGTTCGCTGGTGTAGCTGCGAACGAGGTTGGCGGCCATGTTGTAGGTGGGACGGAACGCCGAGTTGAGGTGGAAGGTGCGGCTCGAGGCCAGCAACGCCACCTGGTCGTAGGGCACGAATGGGCTCCACAGCACCACCGCGTGGCCGAGGTCGTCCATGCCACGCCTGCCCGCCCGTCCCGTGAGCTGGGTGTACTCGCCGGGGGTGAGGAACTGGTGGTGGTCGCCGGTGAACTTGCTCAGCTTCTCGATCACCACCGTCTTGGCGGGCATGTTGATGCCCACGGCGAGTGTTTCGGTGGCGAACACCACCTTCACCAGCCCTTCCACGAAGCAGGCCTCCACCACTTCCTTGAACGGTGGCACCATTCCGGCGTGGTGCGCCGCCACGCCGGCCTCCAGCTGGAGGAGGAACTGGCTGTAGCCCAGCACCGCCAGATCGGCGGGGGCGATGGGGCCCCGCCGGGCATCGATGATCTCGCAGGTGCGGGCGCGCCCCGGGGCCCCCCCCCCCC
>DMQJ01000137.1:3983-4612 GCA_003455715.1 Acidimicrobiaceae bacterium
CCGCCAGATCGGCGGGGTCGATGGCGCCCAGCCGGGCATCGATGATCTCGCGGATGCGGTCGCGCTCGGTGCCGCTCGTGAACCGGGCACCCGCCGCCACCACGGCCCGAGCGGCTTCGTCGCACTGGTTACGGCTGAAGATGAAGTAGATCGCCGGCAGCAACTCCTGGCGTTCGAGCAGATCCACCACTTCCAGCCGAGACGGCGTGTACAGCTTCCGGCGCCCCTGGCGATGCTTCCCGCGGGCGTTCTTGGCGCCGCGGGCAGCTTCATCGTCGAGACGGGCTGCGTCGTGGTTGGGGCGCCCGTTCACGAGGGTGGGCAACAGATGCAGCCGGTCATGCGTGGTGTCGCCGATGAGATACAGGTTGTCGAGCCGCACGGGTCGACGGTCTTCGAGCACCGCCCGGGTGGGCCCGCGCACGGTGCTGATCCAATCGGTGAGCTCGGCGGAGTTGCTCACCGTGGCCGACAGACAGACGAGGCGCACATGCAGCGGGAGGTGAATGATCACTTCCTCCCACACCGGCCCCCGGTACGCGTCTTGGAGGAAGTGCACCTCGTCGAGCACTACCACGGCGAGGTCGTGCAGGCTGTGCGCCTTGCCGTAGATCATGTTGCGCAGCACT
>DMQJ01000137.1:4832-5061 GCA_003455715.1 Acidimicrobiaceae bacterium
GATCATGTTGCGCAGCACTTCGGTGGTCATCACCACCACGTCGGCGTCGCCGTTGATGGAGTTGTCGCCGGTGAGCAGGCCCACCCGCTGCGGCCCTAGCCGGGCCACCAGGTCGTGGTACTTCTGGTTGCTCAGCGCCTTCACCGGGGCGGTGTAGAAGGCGCGTCGCCCGTCGGCGATGGCCGCGTCGATGGCGTACTCGGCTACCACGGTTTTGCCGCTGCCGGTC
>DMQJ01000137.1:5233-24568 GCA_003455715.1 Acidimicrobiaceae bacterium
ACCACGGTTTTGCCGCTGCCGGTCGGGGCTGCCACCAAGACGGACTCACCACCGTCGAGCGCGTCGAGTGCCCTCAGCTGGAAGTCGTCGAGTGGGAACTCGTAGTGGGCGATGATCTCGGCCCGGTCGGCGCGCACGGTGCTAATGGTGTCAGGCCGCGGCCTCGCGCGCCTGCTTACGCTTCTGTGCGATCCGGCCGATGACCACGCTGATGAGGTAGAAGATGCTCATGGGCAGGGCGAGCGCCATCATCGAATAGGGGTCGCCGCTCGGCGTGATGACCGCAGCGATGACGAAGATGATGACCAAGGCGTATCGCCACTGGCGCAACAGCGTCTGCGGGGTGAGCACACCCACCAGCTGGAGGAACACCAGCAGCACCGGAAACAAGAACGCCACGCCGAACGCAGCCACCATGAGCCCGAACAAGCTGACGTACTTGCTCACCTGGAAGTTGGCCTGCACGTCCTCGCCTGCCCATGAGATGAGGAAGTCGAGCGCCGGGGTGAGCGTGAAGTAGGCGACGGTCGCACCGAACGCGAAGAGCACGATCGACGAGACGATGAACGGGATGGCGTACTTCTTCTCCTTGGCGTGCAACGCAGGCACGATGAACCGCCAGAGCTGCCACAACAGCACGGGCATGGCGATGATGATGCCGCCGTAGGTGCTGATGCTCAGCCGGGTGGTGAAACCTTCGAGTGGGCCGATGAACTGCAGCTCACAGTTCAGGTTCGGGTTCGTCTTGCACAACTCCTCGTACGGCCTGCGCATGAAGTCGAGCACCTGGTCGTAGAAGGCCAGGATGATGATGACGCCGAGCACGATCGCCAGCAGCGAGCGAATGATACGGGTACGCAACTCGGCAAGATGCTCGGTGAGCGTCATCCGATCGTCGGGGGTCTTCGCATTGGGTTGCCGCTCGCCGCGGCGGAACGGCAGCTTCATGCGTGGTCGGCTGCTCCGGGCTCGGTGTTGTCGGCCGCGTTGGGTGTTCCGTTCTCCTCAGCAGACGAATCGCTGACGGCGGCGTCGGCGCTCTCCGCCATACGTGCCTGTCGCTTGGGGTTGGCGGTTCCGAAGTTGAGGCCCTGGTCGCGTCGGATCGGGGCCCGTTCGGGCGGCACCGGCCGCTCCGATGCCACGTCAGGCGCTCGCTTCGGCTCGCTGTCGGGGTCGTCGAAACGGGCGGCTTTGCGCACGGCATCGGCGGTGTCACGCATCTCACGCATCGGCTCGTCGAGCGCCGAGCGCAACTCTCCCTGGAAGCCGTTGGCCATCTTCTTGAACTCGCCGTACGTCTTGCCGAACTTGCGCACCGCTTCGGGCAGCTTCTCGGGCCCGAGAATGACGAGGGCAATCAGCAGCAGGAAGATCAGCTCGCTGCCCTGGATGTTGAACACGGGCTGGAGTCTACGACTCGGTCCGGCCAACAGGCGCGTCACTACCGTGGCGGCCGACGACGCCGACCGAGCTCGCCTTTGGCAAGATCGGGCCGTGCAACAACGCCTGCCATCGATCCTCGACCAGCCGATCACGTTCGCTCACCGCGGGGCCAGGGCGTACGCACCCGAGAACACGCTGGCCGCCTTCGAGTTGGGATTGAAGCTCGGTGCCAGCGGACTGGAGAGCGATGTGTGGCTCACCGCCGACGGCGAAGCGGTGCTCGACCACGACGGTGTGGTCCGCCGCAGCTTGGGCCGCACCACCCCGTTGAACGCGCTGCGGCGCGCCGACCTGCCTGCCCACATCCCCACCCTGGCCGAGCTCTACGAGCGCTGTGGCACCGGCTTCCACCTGTCACTCGACCTCAAAGACCCTGGCTGTGGGCAGGTGGTGATCGATATCACCCGCAACGCCGACCCATCGATGCTCGAACGACTGTGGCTGTGCTCGCCAACGTGGGAGAGCCTGCTCCCCCTCCGTGGTCAGGGGGCAAAGCTGGTCGACAGCACACGGCTGTCGCGCATCAAGGAGGGCCCCGAGCGCCGCGCAGCCACCTTGGCCCGAGAGGGCATCGATGCCATCAACATGCACCACAGCGACTGGACGGGCGGCATGGCAGTGCTGTTCCACCGCTTCGACCGCCTCACCTTCGGCTGGGACATGCAGGAGCAACACATCCTGGAGCGCTGCCTGCGCATGGGCCTCGACGCGGTGTACAGCGACTACCCCGATCGCATGGTCGACGCCTTCACCGCCCAGATCGGCCGCCCCGCGTAACCAGTCGTCTCCCAAAGTCGGCGCTCGCGCCGCCCCCGACGCGGTCTCAGCGCCAACGTTGGGGTGGGGTCAGAGCCACTGCCAGTCGTCCTGCGGCCAGATCACCACGAAGGCGCGGCCGAGCAAGTCGCTGTACTGGATGGCGCCGCGGGTGCGACTGTCGCTCGACCCGTCACGGTTGTCGCCGAGCACGAACACCGAGTCGGCGGGGACGACGCACGGGTACGACACCACCGCGGTGCGATCGGTGCCATCCGACAGCGGGCACTCGCCAGTTGCCGTGGTGACACCCTGAGCCGTCGGCTGGGCCGAGCATGCAGCCTCCACCTCATCGAGGTACGGCTCGACCAGCAGGCGGCCGTCGATGTACACCGCGCAGTTGCCTCTGATGTCGATCACCTCGCCAGGGAGCGCAATGACCCGTTTGATGAGATCGCGTTCGCTCGTGCCCTCGAAGGTTTTGAGCACCACCACGTCGCCACGATTCGGGTCGTGCATGCGGTAGCTGAGCTTGTTGACCAGCACCCGGTCGCCGTCGTGCAGGGTGGTGTCCATGGACGACCCTGCGACCTGGAACTGCTGTAGCACGTAGGTCTTCACCAACAGCGCAGCTCCGATGGCCACTGCGACCACCACGATCCACTCCACGAGCGACGCAAGTGGGCTACGGGTACTGCGCTTCTTCGGCGGGTGGTCGGAGTCGACATCCCCGTCGTCGGTCGCCAGCGAATCGCCCCCACTGCTGCCATCGTCGCCGAAGGAATCGTCGCCCTCGTTCACCACGACGCCCACCTGCGCCAGCAGATCGTCGATCTCGGTGCGAGCGGGAGGTTCATCTGACATTGCCGGCCACGCTATCCCCCTCGGCGCGCCAGGAGACGGCAGCGGAGCGGTCAGAGCGAGGCGATGAGCTTCTCCACCCGCTCGTCGCGGCTGCGGAACGGGTCTTTGCACAGAACGGTGCGCTGCGCCTGATCGTTGAGCTTCAGGTGCACCCAGTCGACGGTGTAATCGCGTTTGCGTTCCTTGGCACGCTTGATGAACTCGCCGCGCAGGCGGGCCCTGGTGTTCTGCGGCGGTGTGTCGACGGCGGCATCGATGTCGGCATCGATGCACATGCGCTCGATCATGCCCCGATCTTGCAGTTTGTAGAAGGGACTGCGATCGCGGCTGATGTCGTGGTACTGCAGGTCGAGCAGTTGCACCCGAGCATCGCCCAGCGACAACCCGTGGCGCTCGCGGAACGCTTCGATGAGCCGGTACTTGATGACCCAATCGACCTCACGGTCGAGCTTCAGTGGGTCGTTCTCGATGGTGCTGACACAGTGCTCCCACATCTCCAGCGCCTTCTGCTCAAGCGGCGGAAACCCCTTTGTGTCGGCATAGCGAAGCGCACGGTCGAGGTACTCGCGCTGAATGTCGAGCGCACTCACTTCGCGGCCGTTGGCGAGGCGCACCTTGCGACGGCAGGTGATGTCGTGACTGATGTCGCGGATGGCCCGGATGGGGTTCTCAAGGGTCATGTCGCGCAGCACCACTGACGGGTCTTCGAGCATCCGCAGCATGCAGGCCGCGGCCCCCACCTTGACGAAGGTGGTGTACTCGCTCATGTTGCTGTCGCCGACGATCACATGGAGCCGCCGGTAACGCTCGGCATCGGCGTGCGGCTCGTCGCGGGTGTTGATGATGGGCCGACTGCGCGTGGTGGCGCTGCTGACGCCCTCCCAGATGTGCTCGGCTCGTTGGGCCATGGAGAACAGAGGGCCACGCGCCGTCTGCAACACCTTGCCCGCACCGGTGTAGATGGACCGGCTGACGAGGAACGGGATGAGCACCTCGGCGTAGTGGCCGAGGTCGTCGGCGCGGCTGGTGAGGTAGTTCTCGTGGCAGCCGTAGCTGTTGCCGGCGGAGTCGGTGTTGTTCTTGAACAGGTAGATGGTGCCGCGGATGCCTTCCTCACGAAGGCGCTGCTCGGCCGACTGCAGCAAGCTCTCGAGAATGCGCTCGCCCGCCTTGTCGTGCACCACCAGTTCGTACAGGCTGTCGCACTCCGGTGTGGCGTACTCGGGGTGCGACCCGACATCGAGGTAGAGACGTGCACCGTTCTGCAGGAAGACGTTGCTGCTGCGCCCCCAACTCACCACCTTGCGGAACAGGTAGCGGGCCACTTCGTCGGGACTGAGCCGACGTTGGCCGCGGAGCGTGCAGGTGACCCCGTACTCGTTCTCGAGTCCGTAGATACGACGCTCCATGCGCCACGCACCGTAGCGCAGCGCGCCACGATGTGGGAGGCCGAGCTTCCCCCCCGCCGCTCTCGAGGGGAGGGAGTTCACCGAGCGGCTGTGAACCGCAGGCCTGAGCCCAGCGGCGCCTGGGCCAACACGGCGATGTCGGCTGGATCCACCACCGCGACCACGGGGTAACCCCCGGTGGCTGGATGGTCGGCCAACATCACCACCGGGTTGCCATCGGGCGGCACCTGGACGGCGCCCTCCACCATGCCCTCCGATGGAAGCTGTTCGAAACGTGCGTGAACGAGCCGCGGACCGCTGAGCCGCACCCCCACCCGACTGGTGGAGGTAACGGTGAAGGGCGATGTGATGAGGAGTTCCCAGGTGTCGGACGCGCACCAGTCGAGCCGTGGACCGGGCCACACCTTGGCAGTCGTCGGTCGCTCGGGGCGTAAGAGGGGGTGGGTGAGCGGCGGGCTCAACGGCTCAGCTGCGCCATCGACCCCGCCCCGTACGGCAAGGTACGCCCGCGCCCCATCCACGAGCCGGCCCAACCGAAGCTCGGCGCCAGCGGGAAGGTGCACTGCGCTCCCCCATCCCACGGGCGGGCCACCTGTGACGGTGACCTGCACCACAGCGCCAGCAATGGCAACCGTGCATGGCGCCGTGGTTCGCACACGCAGACCACCCGCCGACTCGACCGCGTGGGCGTCGGGCGGGTTGCCAACCACACGATTGGCCAGCGCAAGTGCATCGGCATCGACAGCCCCGCCACGCGACGCGCCCAGCGCTGCCCTGCCTGGCCGACCGACGTCGACCACCGACCCGGCGACGCCCCATGCGAGCACTTCAACGACTGGACTCATCGCGGCACGAACCTCACTCTGGTGCCTGGCGCCAGCAGGGCTGGAGGGTCCCGATCGTCGCTCCACATCACGGCGCTCGTGGTACCCAACAGGTGCCACCCGCCCGGGCTTTCGCAGGGGTACACGCCGGTGAATCCCGCTGCGATGGCGACCGCACCAGCGGGCACACGCTCGCGGGGCGTTGATCGCCGGGGCAGGTGCAGCTCGCTCGGTAGCCCGACCAAGTAGGGAAAGCCGGGCATGAACCCGCAGAACGCCACGGTGTACTCCACCGCACTGTGCCGACGGACCACTTCCTCGACGGTCCAACCACACTGGTCGGCAACCCATTGGAGGTCGGCGCCGTCGTAGGTGACGTCGAGCGTCACCAACGGCCCGACCGGCATCGGAGCATCGGCGTCGGGCGCTGCCAGCAACCCGGAGTCGAAGGTGCCGTCGTGCACCACCAGCACGGTGCGCGCTGCCGGCACCACATCGGTGACGGCTGGCCATTCCGCAACGGTCCACGCCGCCGACGCACTCATCACCTGTTCCAGGGTCTCGAACTCCACCAGCACGGCTCGCGGGCCGTACGGAAGCAACTTCATCGCAGTGCGAAGGCTTCGAGACGGTACCCGTCGCTCACCAACATGCGCGCGACCGTACGAACGATGTCGACCGCGCCAGGTGTGTCGCTGTGGACGCAGATCGACTCGACCCCCCACTCCGCCAGCTCCAAGGCCTGGCGCCCCGCGGCGTCGGGGTCGGTGATGAGGGCGCGGGGATCGGTGCGCGGCACCAGCGTTCCGTCGGGGCGGTACCGGCGGTCGGCGAAGCCTTCGGCCACGAACCGCAACCCGGCCTGGTGACACGCATCTTCGACGGCCGACCGAGGGAGCCCGAGCACGGAGAGATTGGCGTCGAAGAGGGCGACAGCCTCGACAACGGCCTGTGCCTGCGCCTCGTGATGCACGATGGCGTTGTACAGGGCTCCATGCGGCTTCACGTACAGCACTCGGGCTCGCTCGACCTTGGCGAACGCGTCGAGGGCGCCCAACTGGTACAACACCGAATCAGTGAGTTCAGCGGGCTGCATGTCGAGGAAACGTCGACCGAACCCCATCAGATCGGGGTAACTCACCTGTGCCCCAATCACACAGCCATGGTCGACCGATGCGCGGCATGTGTGGCGGATGGTGCTCGGGTCGCCTGCGTGGTAACCGCACGCAACGTTCACCGATGTGAGCAGGGGCATCAGCAGGTCGTCGGGACCGCCGGGCCACGCGCCGTACGCCTCGCCCACATCGCTGTTGAGGTCGATCGGGCGGCCTTCAAGCATGGCTCAGCCCGCGAGCGCCGCGGCCACCACGTCGTCGGAGAGGCGCTTGAAGCAGCGACGCCCATTGCTGCGCGACAACACCGCCACCTCGAGGTCGTCGGCCACGAGCGTGCGGTCGGGCCCCGACAGCGCAGCAGTGGCTTCCTTCACCGCCACCTCCAGCGGCTGATCGGCGGCCCACGACGCATCGATACGGGCGCTGATGGCTTCGGCATCGCCGCCAAGCACGCTCCAGCGTCGCTCGTCCATGACGGTGCCGTCGTAGAGGATGTGGAACAGCTGATCGCGTTCCGGGGTGACACCCACCTCGGCGACGAGGATCTCGACCTCCATCGGCTTCATCTCATGAGTGAAGATCTGGCCGAGGATCTGCGCGTACTGGTTGGCCAAGCTGCGGGCGTCGACGTCGTCGCGGCTGTACTGAAAGCCCTTGAGGTCGGCGGCACG
Source organism: Acidimicrobiaceae bacterium (assembly GCA_003455715.1). Classification (GTDB taxonomy): domain Bacteria; phylum Actinomycetota; class Acidimicrobiia; order Acidimicrobiales; family Ilumatobacteraceae; genus UBA668. The sequence continues at coordinate 12,319 of DMQJ01000137.1, forward strand.
CACACCGGCCACTCGCAGTTGGTCGAACTCGTTGTACTTGCCAACACCGGCGAATGCGATGCGGTCGTAGATCTCGCTGATCTTGCGCAGCGTGTTGGACGGGTTCTCGGCGACGAGGGCAACGCCGTCGTCGTACCTCACTGCCACCAGCGCCCGACCGCGGGCGATGCCCTTGCGTGCATAGTCGGCACGGTCTTTCATGACCTGCTCGGGGGCGACGTAGAACGGCATGCTCATCGGGCTCGCACCTCCGCGGCGATCGACTCGAACACCGATGCCAGCTCACCATCGTCGAGGCGGCTCCAGCCATCGGCGGTGATGGTGGCGACCACGGGGTAGATACCACGCAATGCATCCGGGCCGCCGGTGGCCGAGTCGGCGTCGGCGGCCTCCCACAAGCCACGGCAGGCCAACGCAACGGCGTCGTCGCGGCTCATGCCGTCGCGCCAACCGATCTTCACCACGGTGCCTGCGTGCAACATGCCCGAGCCGGTGGCCACGTAGTCGTGTTCCTCGTAGCGGCCACCGGTGACGTCGTACGTGAACAGGCGGCCCACCGAGCGCAGCAGGTCGTACCCGGCGAAGATGGGCACCACCACCATGCCCTGCATGGCTGCGGGCAGGTTGCCGCGCACCATCATGCTGAGCTGGTTGGCCTTGCCCTCCAGGCTGAGCGACGAACCCTCCACCTTCTCGTAGTGCTCGAGCTGCAGTTGGAAGAGCTTGATCATCTCCATCGCAGGCCCGGCGGCACCGGCAATGGCCACACCTGAATGCTGATCGGCCTGGACGACCTTCTCCATCCCTCGGTGGCTGATGAGGTTGCCGCTCGTCGCGCGGCGGTCGCCTGCCATCACCACGCCATCGCCGAATCGCAGGGCCACACACGTGGTGGCATGGGGAACCGACAGTTCGCCAACCGTCGAGTCGCTCGCGGATGGCGCGAGGCCGATGCGGCGCAGCAACTCGGGGAAGCTGGCCCCCGGGTCGTCGCCAGGGGTGAACAGTGGCATCGACATGAGGGCTACTGCCCACCCTTCTGCACGTACGACTTCACGAAGTCTTCGGCGTTCGTCTCGAGCACTTCGTCGATCTCGTCGAGCAGATCGTCGAGTTCGGCCTTCAACTTGTCGCCGCTCCCGGCAACTGCGGGCGCAGCCTCGACTGCTTCGTCGGTGCGACTCGGTGCCGGCTTCTGCTTTTGTGTGCGCTCTGCCATGTGTTGGTCCTTCGTACCTTCCAGGAGGTGTCAGGCCCCCAGCCGAGCCAACAGCTCGGCAGGGGTGTCGCTCTGGTCGATCAAGCTAGCCACCGCGGCGGCGGTGCCGCGCAACGGTTCTACCATCGGCACCCGCCGGAGCGGGTCGCGGCCCACATCGAACACCATCGAGTCCCAGTTGGCGGCCACGATGTCGTTGGGCCACTTGGCGAGACAACGCCCACGGAAGTAGGCGCGTGTGGTGGTGGGCGGCTCGGTGGTGGCCCGCCGCACGTCGTCGGGGTTCACCAGCACGTCGAGCCCGACTCGCCGGGCGAGGCACTTGCCCGGCCGCAGGTCGTGGTATTGCAGATCGAGCGCCTTCAGACGCGCATCGCCGGGGTGGGCCCCGTGGCGCTCTGCGAATCCCTCCACAAGGCGACGCTTGGCCACCCAGTCGACCTGGTGAGCGACCGAGTTCGGGTCGCGCTCCAGGCCTGTGAGGAGTTGCTCCCACAGCGCCAGCACCTGGGTGCCGGTGGCCTCACCAACTGGCTCCAGGCCGTGGCTGCCCGCATAGGCCTTCGCCCGCTCGAACAGCCGCCACTGCACCTGCAGCGCAGTGAGGCGGCTGCCGTTGCGCAGCAGGATGGTGCGCCGCAGGGTCGGGTCGTGGCTCACCTGGCGGATGGCCGCAACGGGGTTGGCGAGTGCGAGGTCGTCGCCCAGCACGTCGTCTTCGATCATCGCCAGCACCAGGGCCGTGGCGCCCACCTTCACCAGCGTGGCCGTCTCGCTCATGTTGGCATCGCCGACGATGACGTGGAGGCGTCGGTACTTGGAGGCATCGCAATGCGGTTCGTCGCGAGTGTTCACGATGGGCCGCTTCAGCGTGGTCTCCAGGCCAACTTCCTCCTCGAAGAAGTCGGCCCGTTGGCTGAGCTGAAACGGCACGTCGGAGGCGCTGCTGCCGGGCAGTTCGCAGCCGACCTTGCCGGCGCCCACCACCACCTGACGGGTGACGAAGTGAGGCGTGATCTGGGCGACGATGCGCGGAAACGGCACCTCGCGGGCGACCAGGTAGTTCTCGTGGCAGCCGTAGCTGTTGCCCTTGCCATCCGAGTTGTTCTTGTGGCAGAGGATCTCCGCGCCCTCCGGAAGCAGCCGTGCGGCAGCAGCCATGCTCGCCTGGACGATTTCTTCTGCAGCGCGGTCGAACACGAGTGCATCGAACGCGGTGAGGCACTCGGGCGTGCTGATCTCTGGGTGAGCGTGATCGACGTAGTAGCGGGCGCCGTTGGTGAGCACGGCGTTCACCAACTGAGTCTCCACTTCAGGAGCCAGCAGGTCGTCGACGCTGAACCCCCGGGCGTCGGAGCCAGGGCGCTCGTGCACGAAGTCCCAGTCGATGCGCCGCTGCGCCGCGAGATAGGCGTTGATGAGCATCGACGACGCCGTCACCGGGTTGGCGATGCCGTCGGAAACCGGCCCGCGCACCAGGATGCCGTACTCGGTTTCGATGCCGCACACCTTCGGGATGGCCACGCCCCGCACCCTATAGCCACCCCTCCCGCCTTTTACGTAAAAGGTGACAGGGCGTGACCAGGCGCGACGGGTCCGGCGATGTGACACAAACCAGCCCCCCGCTGCCGCGACGGCAAGACTGGGGAGATGACCGACTGGTTCGACATCACCCGCCGGAATGCACGCTCGGTACAGACCACCATTGGGTGGATCTTCTGGGACCCCGGCGCCGTCAGCCGCTACCAGCAGGCCGGGCTGCCCGATGGCCTCGCGGGCCCACTCGGCTACATGGCGGCCCGCTGCGCACCACTCGCAGGAGCAGGCCCAGATGCAGTCATCGCCGCATTCGGCAGCATCAGCCCTGCCGGCATTCGGGGCGCCTTCTCGCTGCTCGGCTCGCCCGCCCGGTTCGAGCAGATGTGGGCGGCCCGCGACGCTGCCGTGTCGGAGGGACTCACTCAGTACGCCCCTGCCATCGTCGACCCGCTCATCGAGCTTGGCCCCATCCTGTGGCCAGTGGTGGATCAACTGCCACTGGTCGGCCGAACCTTCTTCGGAGCTCACCTACGCATGCCGCGCCCCTCCGACCCGCTGCTGTCGGGTTGGCATGCCGTGAACTGCCTGCGCGAGTGGCGTGGCGACACGCACTGGGCGGTCGTAGTGGCTGCTGGCCTCACCCATGCCGAGGCGTCCATCATCCACAACGCCTGGCTCGGGTACGAACGCGATTGGTTGGCGCGATCGCGTGGCACCACCCCCGACGACTTGGCTGCCGGATGGGCGGCGCTGGAGCGGAAGGGCCTCGTGACCGACGGAGAGGTCAACGCCGACGGCATTGCACTGCGTCAACGCATCGAGGACGACACCGACCGACTCACCACCCTTCCCTGGGAGTTGCTCGGCGAGGAGCGTTCGACGTGGTTCGCCGACGCCTTCGAACCGCCCTGTGAACTGCTGCTGCGCCGGGTGGACGACACGGCCGGCCCCAACTATCAGCCTGCGTCGCGCGTGCGACCCGGGCGCTGAGCAGTCAGCGACCTACAGGTACTGGCCAGTCGCTACCCGTTCGATGGCGCGGCCACCCTCTCGATCGGCGTCGCGTCCCTTCACCAGCGTGCGGATGAACACGATGCGCTCGCCCTTCTTGCCGCTGATCTTCGCCCAGTCGTCGGGGTTGGTGGTGTTGGGGAGGTCCTCGTTCTCCTTGAACTCGTCGACGCAGGCCTGCAGCAGGTGCGAGACGCGGAGACCGTGCTGCTTGTGGTCGAGGAAGTCCTTGATCGCCATCTTCTTGGCCCGGTCGACGATGTTCTGGATCATCGCCCCGGAGTTGAAGTCCTTGAAGTAGAGGATCTCCTTGTCGCCGTTGGCGTAGGTCACCTCGAGGAAGCGGTTCTCCTCGGTCTCGGTGTACATCCGCTCGACGGTCGCCTGGATCATCCCGCTGACGCAGGACTCGCGGTCACCGCCGAACTCGGCCACGTCGTCACCGTGGAGCGGCAGCTCGGAGGTGAGGTACTTGGAGAAGATGTCGCGCGCCGACTCGGCGTCCGGGCGCTCGATCTTGATCTTCACGTCGAGACGGCCGGGCCGCAGGATCGCGGGATCGATCATGTCCTCGCGGTTGGACGCGCCGATGACCAGGACGTTCTCGAGCGTCTCGACACCGTCGATCTCGCTGAGCAACTGCGGGACGATGGTGTTCTCGACGTCGGAGGAGACACCCGAGCCGCGCGTGCGGAACAGCGAGTCCATCTCGTCGAAGAACACGATGACGGGCCAGCCTTCTTCGCTCTTCTCACGCGCTCGCTGGAACACCATGCGGATCTGCCGCTCGGTCTCGCCGACGTACTTGTTCAGCAGCTCGGGACCCTTGATGTTGAGGAAGTAGGAGCGTCCGGACTCGCCCGTGCGCTCGGAGACCTTCTTGGCCAGCGACGCCGCGACGGCCTTGGCGATCATCGTCTTGCCGCAGCCCGGCGGGCCGTAGAGCAGGATGCCCTTCGGCGCCGGAAGCTGGTGTTCGGCGAAGAGCTCCTGGTAGAGGAACGGCAGCTCGACGGCGTCGGCGATCTGTTCGATCTGGTCGTCGAGGCCACCGATGTCGGCGTAGCTGATGTCGGGGACTTCCTCCAGCAGCAGGTCTTCCACCTCGGGGCGGGGCAGCTTCTCGAGCAGCAGGTTGCTGCGCACGTCGAGGCGCATGGTGTCGCCGCTGCGGAGATGATGCCCGCGCAAGGCATCGGCCAGTTCGCACACTCGCTCTTCGTCGGCTCGCCCCACCACCAGGGCGCGAACGCCGTCGTCGAGCAGCTCCTTGATGGTGACCACTTCGCCCGTGCCTTCCGACTCACGGGCCTGGACGACGTTGAAGCTCTCGTTGAGCACCACTTCGGCACCCCGGTCGAGCGACTCGTGATCGATGTCGGGGTGCAGGCTCACCCGCATCTTGCGGCCGCTGGTGAGAACGTCGACCGTGCCATCGTCGTTCTTGCCCACCACGACGCCATACGCCGACGGGGGCTGGGTGAGCTTGTCGACCTCGTCCCGCAGGGCTGCGATGTGGTCGCGGGCCTCCCGCAAGGTGTAGCTGAGCTTCTCGTTCTGCGACACCGCTTGTGCCAACTGGCCCTTGGTCTCCAGCAACCGTTCTTCCAACGCCCGCTGACGTTTGGGGGCGTCGGCCAGCTTCCGCCGGAGCTGCTCCACCTCTTCGTCGAGCACCGCCACCTGCGCCTGCAGCACGGCGACGTCGTCGCTGCTGTTCGCTTCGCTCATGGACGGAACCTAACACCACCCGCCGGTGCTGTGACGTCCACGACAGGGACCTTCGTCCATGAACTGCGCAGAGCGGTACCGGCCCATGTATGCTCGCCTGCGTCTGACCCTCGACGCTAGGAGACGCAAGAATGAAGGTCTGGATCGACCAGGATCTGTGCACCGGTGACGGTCTGTGCGAGGAGATCGCACCCGACGTTTTCACCCTGCTGGACGATGGCCTGGCATACGTGAAGGAAGGCGACAAGATCTTCGCGACCGCCAAGGGCAACCCGCAGGGCGCCGAGGGTATGGCCAACATCCCCGACAACAAGCTCGACGGCGTCATCGAGAGCGCCGAGGAGTGCCCCGGCGAGTGCATCTTCATCGAGCCCTGATCGCTCGCTGACCAACCGAATGTGAAGTGAAGGGGCGGCCGCGAGGCCGCTCCTTCGCATTCACAGGTGGCGGCGCATGGCTCCCCGCGGCAACACGTCGAGGCCTGCGTTGCGCTCAGCCTGCCGCACCGCCGACAACTCCGGTCCGCATGCAGCATCAGGGAGCACCCGAAAGCCCAAGCGTTCGTAGTACGGGCCGTTCCATGGAACGTTCACGAATGTCGTCAGCGTCACAGCGTCGAGGCCCTGCCCGCTGGCCCACTCGCACACCTGTCCCACCAGCAGACTGCCGATACCCCGACCTGCAGCTGAGCGACGCACGCTCACCTGGTCGAGGTGGCCCTCGGCGTCGACAACCGACGCGGCGGCATAGCCCACCACCGCCCCGTCGATCTCTGCCACCCACACCGTGCCCGACCGCACATGGTCGGCCAGCACCTCAACCGCCGGCGGTGGATCGTCGGCCACCCGGTCGAGCCCGATGGCACGGAACATCTCTCCCGCATCGACCTCGATGTCCTGCATGATCGGGATGTCGTCGAGGGTCGCGGGGCGGACCTGCACCATGCTCACTCGCCGAGGAACCGACCGACAGTGAGGAAGCCGGTGTGAGCCACCATCCGGTGGTCGGGCCGCACCGCCTGGCCTTCGACGTACCACCCGCGGTGCAGCACCTCAAGCGTGCGGGTGCCGTTCCACATCTTGTTGGCCATCGACTCGCGCACCTGGGCAGCCTGCATGATCGACGGCGTGTAGGCCACCAGAATGCCGCCCCGACGGAGCGCCCCTGGGGCGTGTGGCACGACGCGCCACGGTTCCGGTAGGTCGAGCACGATGCGATCGAGGTCGGTCTCGTCGATGCCCTCGTAGCAGTCGCGCAGGTGGAGGTGATAGCGGTCGAGCACCTCCTCACCCAGGAACGACTTCACGTTGGCTCGCGCCCGGGCAAGAAAGTCGTCGCGGATCTCGTAGCCGACGATCTCGGCCCCCCAGCGCAGCATGGTCATGCTCAGAGCGCCCGAGCCGACGCCGCTCTCGAGCACCTTCACGCCCGGACCGATGTCGGCCAGCATGCAGATGGGCGCAAGATCCTTCGGGTAGATCACCTGAGCGCCTCGGGGCATCTCCAACACGAAGTCCTCGAGCGTCGGCCGCAGGCATGTGTACTTGGCCCCACGCGTGCTCAGTGCGACGATGCCCTCGGGCTGGCCGATGATCTCGCCGTGGGGGATGAACCCGGCATGGCTGTGGAACTCGGCCCCCTCGGCGAGCGTGATCAGGTAGCGGCGCTGCTTGGTATCGAGCAGCAGCACCTTGTCGCCCGCGGCGAACGGTCGGCTCATCGTCGTCCTCTTCCTTTGCTGAGTACCAGTTCCACCGGTACCGGTTCGTGTGCACGCGACTTCTCGGCCACCCGGCAGAACGCGCACAGGTCACCCGTGGTGGGCGCCCCGCACGACGGGCACGGGTGCAGCCCTTCCACTCCCGACGCACCGGCGCCGGCCAGAAGGGGCGCCATGTTGTCGAGGAAGTTGAGGTAGAAGCTGGCCTTACTGCCGGGCGACTCCTGCTCGATGGCGTTGAGTGCCGCTTTGTAGGCGAGGTGTTTGTTGCCGAGCGCCATCGGGCATTCGTCGACCAGGTAATCGATGCCGCGCACGATGCACCACGCCGCCATCTCGCGCTCGGTGAGGCGGATGAGGGGTTTCACCTTCTTGGGAAACCCGTCACGGGCCGGAAGCACGGGGAGCTGTCGGGCGAGGTACTCCACATCCCAGCGCAGGGTGTTGCCGAACAGCACGGCCGCCTCGTCGTCGAGGTTGTGCCCGGTGACCAGCGCTGTGTACCCGCCCTCGAGGGCCGCCTTGTCAAACAGGTGCCGCTTGCTGGTGCCACATGCGCTGCAAGGCACCCGCCGGGTGGCCTTCGCTGCGGTGGGGATGTCGAACCCGTATTCGTCGCGCAGGTCGATGGTGATGAGATGCAGGGCGCGCTCGGCAGCGAACGCCTTCGCATACTCGCCCGACACATCGCTGTACTCGCCGATGCCGAGGCCGATGTACAGACCGTCGGCCTGGTAGCCAAGTTCAATGAGCAGGTCCCACACGGCGAGGCTGTCTTTGCCACCGCTCACCGCCACCAGAATGCGGTCGTCGGGGGTGAGCATCTCGAACTTGTCGATGGCCTTGGCAACCTGCCTCCGGCAGAGCTCGAGGAAGTGCTCAGCGCAGAAATTGGCGTTGTGACGCGGCAGGTCGATGATGGCCGGGCCGCGGCAGGTGCGGCATTTGGAGCCTGCGGCCACCACTCAGCAGCCCCCGGAGATGACGGGCCGAATCTCGACCGTGTCGGTGGCCGCGAGCGGCGCATCGCCGGGCACCAGGGTGCCGTTGCAGATCACCAGGTGCGACTCGCGAGGAAGGTCGAGGTGGGCGAGCAACGAGTTCACCGTGTGTCGACCATCAACGTCGATCTCACGCTTGGGGTTGCGCAGCAGCACCTTCATCGCCCCATTGTGCCGTGCACGAGCCTGCGAGCGGGCGAAGGTGGCGGCCCGGCTCCGGCTCAGGCAGCGCGCTTGGCAGCCTTGCGCTGGCGACGAGTGGGAGCGGGAATGGCCTCGAGCCGCACGAACTGGCCGGGCTTGAGCTTCTCGACAGCGACGACCTCTTCGTTCTTGCCGAAGAGCTTCTTCATCATCTTCGGCGCCCACAGCACCGCACCGACGGCCATCCATCCCTTACGGCCACCGAGCACACCCTTGTAGAGCGCGCCCCGGCGAAGGAATGCAACGGGAGACAGCAGTGAACGGAGCGACGTGGGGCGGGCCACGAACTACACCCGGCGAATCTCGACGAGGGTGGTCTTCTTCTTGCCCGAGCGCTTGCCAAGCAGGAAGAACAGCAGCAGGAGCACGACACCGACGCCCGCACCGATGGCGACCAGGCTCTGCTTCTTGTCGTCGAGCTTGCCCTGCAAGCCGTCTTGTACTTCCTTGAACTTCGACTCGAGGTCGTCGCGAGAAATTCGAGCCTGGGCCATGTCAGCGCTGCTCCTTATTGAGTGGTTGCTTGCTGATTCGAGCGAATGCCAGGGCGGCAACGAGCCCACAGAAGACGAGCCCGATGAGGTACGGCAGCAGGCGCATCCAGCGACCGTCGAACACCTCCGGCCACTCGGTCTGCACCAGGCGGAGTGCGCCGAGCGCCAAGAACGCAGTACCGAGGCCGATGGCGATGGCGCCAGCAAGGCCGAACGCAATCCAGCGGCCAGCGCCCTTCAGCGGACCCTTCAGCTCCTGGTTGGCGTACTCCTTCACCAACGCCACGGTTTGGCCGATCGGCCCCTCCGGCGCAACGTTCTTCGAGTCTCGGTCCTTGTCGGCCACGGCCATATGTGTAGCACGAGAAGCGGCCGCTCCCCCACCGCCGGCTCAGGTTTCTGCGCCCGACGAGCCCGATCAGCCGCCGGCGAGGCGGAACTGCAGCACGGCTTCCACGTCGGCCAGCAGGGCCTGCAGGCGCTCCAACCGAGCCAAAGGACCGGGCTGGCACAGCAGGTCGTAGCGATCTGCTGCCCCGACCGGCGCCATGGTGACCAACTGGTAGCTCGCCACCAACGGGTCGGGGCTGAGGTCGCCGGTAGGGCTCCCTACCTGATCGCCCAACTCAGCGGCCAGGGCGGCCGCGGCTCGTACCCGTGCTTCCAGCGACAGCGCCAGGGCGGCGGAGTCGATCTCGTCGTCATCGCCGTCGGGCCAATCGTCGACATCAGCCAACGGGTAGGGGTCGTCGGGCAGCCACGCCTTTACCTTGATTCGCCGGGTGCCGACCGCAATGGCCGCGTAGCGACCATCGGGTGTCTCGGCGAGCTGCACCAACTGGGCTGCGGTGCCCACCGTGCGCCGCAGGTCGCCGCCGCCAACCTCACTGCCTCGCTCGATCAACACCACGCCGAACTCGGGCACCTCTGCGGTGAGGCACGAGCGAATCAGCGCTCGGTAGCGGGGCTCGAAGACGTGGAGCGGCAGAACGTCGCCGGGCAACAGCACGCTGCCGAGGGGAAACATCGGCAGGACGGCCATCTAGCGCGGCCCCAGATCGGCCACCGTCGGGCCGCTCGGGTACGTCGCCAACACCACGCCGAGCGCGTCCCAGATGGGGCGGTACTCCACCTTCTCCGAGATCTGCGGGCCGTTGAGCAGAATCACGAACTCCACTGCGCCGCCGCCTTCCTGGGGCACGAAGCCGGCGAGTGCCTTGGCGCCGGGCTTGCCGCCGATGCCGTCGTCGTAGTTGTAGAGCGTGCCGGTCTTGCCGCGCAGCACACCCGCCAGCTCACTGCCCTCGAATGCGTCGCTGAGCGTTCCACCGGCCTGCGCTGCCACGGCCAGGCCCTGCCCCACCGGCCCGTCGGGTCCTTCTCGCTGCATCACGGCCAGCAACGCATTGCAGGTGAGTCGGTTCTCATCGCTGAGCCCCGACCCGTCGTACAGCTCCACCCCCGCCATCGGCACGCCCCAGGCCTGCAGTGTGCTGGTCACCACTGCCAGTCCGGCTTCGCGGGTGGGCCCGCCACCTGCCTGCAAGCCGATCTCCTTCAGCACCATCTCTGCGGTGTTGTTGTCGCTGGTGGTGAGCATCTCGGCGAGAATTGCGGGCAGCGGCTGGCTCACCACGGTGGCCACCGTAGCCAGACCACTCGGCGCGGTGCCCTTGCTGGAAGACGCGCCGACGCTGATGCCCCGTTCGTTGAGCAACGCGGTGAGCACCGTCGCCCCGCCGATGGCCGGGTCGTTGGAGGATCGGTCGATGGCCTCTCGCGAATCGTTCACCAACAGTCCGGAGATCGGGCCGCCCTCGGTGAAGCGGATGTCGTCGCCCCACGTGGGTGCGTACCACTCGTCGTCGTATCGGCTGGGGTCGCCCACCACCGAGCCGGTGATGGAGGTGACACCAGCTGCGGCAATGTTGTCGGCGAGCGCCTCGATGGACGTGACGTTGAACGGCGGGGACTTGGCGTTGGGGCCGTTCCACCACGAGCTGCTGAGGAGCGGGTCGCCGCCGCCCACGAGGTAGAGGTCGCCAGTGACCACACCGCCGTTGAGTTCCCCGCGCACTTCGGTTGTGTAGGTGTAGTCGGCGCCCAACACTTCGAGTGCCACGGCCGCGGTGATGACCTTCACGGTGCTCGCCGGGCGCAACGGCAGGTCGCCGTTCTGTGCGGCCACGAACTGACCGTCGACACTCACGGCCACGCACGAGGTGGAGTCGATCTGCGGCAGAAAGCCCTGCACAGCCGATACGAACGGGGCCAAGCTGCTGTCGCGCGCCAAGACGGCGGGGGCACGACGCACCGACAGCACCGGCGTGTTCAGCGGGGTTGACGGGGCGACGGTGGACGACGGCGCCGTTGTATCGCCCGGATTCGTCGAGGAACTGCTGTCGGCAGAGGTGGCGGGAGCGGCCGAGCCGACCGATGCCGGAACCCGGCTCTGCGCGAACTGCCAGCAACCACCCAGCAGCACGGCCGGAATCAATGCCGCCACCACCAGCGCTGGGTACGGGTTCCGTCGGCGGGCCATCGGCTCCAGTCTCTCAGCCAAGCCCGCGGGAACGGCGGAACTGTGCGTAACGCCACATGTGCCCGAGTGCCGTCACTGCCCGGTTGCCGCTGGCGTAGCAAAGCCTCCCCGAGGCGCGCACGGCTCGCGGACCGGCGTTGTCGGGGTCGGCAACGGCCAGCTCCGTGGCCACCAGGATCGGCTTGTCGTACTTCAGGCTCAGCTCGTGGGCCGCCTCGGCGAAGCGCTCATCCTGGCGCTCGTGGTAGGCAACGATGCGCTCGAGCCCGTGGTCGGGGTAGAAGCGGCCCTCGCGCATCATCCGGGCCTGATTGCTCTGGATGCCGAGCCCGAGGTAGATCACCGAATGCACGTCGGGGTGCGCGGCGATCATCTCCATCACCGCGGGGATGGTGTCGCGGGTTTCGCCGCCAGCGCAGTCGACCGGGTTGTTCTTGCTCCATCGGGGCGGCAGTTCGGTGTCGATCTGCGCCTTCAGGTCGTCGGGCAATGCCATCAGGTGCAGCAGGCCTTCACGATGGATGGCGTCGCTGGTGACCACTCCCCAGCCGCCCGCCGTGGTGAGCACCACCGTGTTCGGGCCCTTCGGCAGGGGCTGCGTGGCAAAGGTGGCGGCAGCCTCGAACGCCTCCTCCACCGTGGCGGCGCGGGTGACGCCCGCTTGGCGGCACGCGCCGTCGAACACCTTGTCGTTGGCGGCAAGGGCACCGGTGTGGCTGGGGGCGGGCGCGGGTGCCCCCTCGGCGTCGCCGCCCCCCCCCACACCCCCCCAGCCGTCGGGGGGGGCCG
>DMQJ01000284.1 GCA_003455715.1 Acidimicrobiaceae bacterium
TGGCTCTGCTCGCCGTTTGGATCCAGCCGCTGGGATCTTCGTTCTCGGCAACCGCGAGGCGGGCGCGACTCAGCGCGACCTGGGCAACTGCAACCGGTGGATGCCCCAATCGGGCGACAACCTGCTCTGCCCCGGCGACCGCGCTGGCGGCCTCGACCGTCGACCCGAGTTCGAGGAGCACGTCTGCCTCGGCGCGGGCGACGGGCCCGAGACTCAGCGTGGCCCGGCTGTCGACGGCGTGCAGCGCTCGCCATTCCTGCATCGCGGGAAGGATGCTGTGGGCAAGTTGCTGCCCAGCCTCATGACCACCTCTCAGCAGCAGTGTGGCGAGATCTGCGCCGAGCGTGATGGTGGCCAACCAACTCGTCTCCTCCGCTCCGTCGACCGACATCCAGCGCACCACCCAGCGGGCCCACCGAGCTGCTTCGTCGAGGTCGCCGATGCGGGCGAAGGCGACACCGGCGGGAAGCGTCGACAGCGGGTGATCGAGGAGTGAGGAGTGGGCGCGCGCCAACTCGGCGGTGCGCGTGCTGCGCCCGGCGAGGTCGTCGAGCCACCAGGCTTGGAGCAGCCACACCGAGAGCGCCCCTGGATGGGCCAGGTCGCCCCCAATGCGCAGGGAGTCGTCGAGCGCATGCTGGGCCGCAACGAGGTCGCCGTCGAGCACGTTGGCGGTGACCTTCACCGTCGCCGCCCACCAGCGATGGTGCGCCAGGCCACCGCCCCGCAGGTCGGCTCGTACGTGGCGGAACGTGTGCTCGAAGGCGGCTCGGTCGCCGCTCTCCAAGGCGTCGGCGAGGTGCCACATCCTGCTGTCGCAAGCGAGCGAGCGAAGCAGGCCCCGTGGACGTGCTGCACCGATCTCCCGGTCGACAGCGTCAACGACTCGGAGTCGGCCATCGAGTGCACGCGGGGATCGGTGCACCGCCCGCCACGCGCACAAGGCATTCACCCGCTCGAGCGCGCTCGCTGACGAGGCAGCGGCTTCTTCGGCCAATGTCTGTGAGCGACCGACTTCGACCGTCCAGCTGACCAGACTGGCAGGGGCGGCGCCCTCCGGTTCCCCGAAGAACTCGGGCCCGGTCGTTCCCACAGGGCGTCGGGCGGACAGCCGTGCATCGGCGGCAGCCACCATCGGCCGGAGCACGACGTTGTCGGTGAGGATGGCGGCGTCGAGCAACTGCCACCAGGCCTCGGTGTCGGTGGTGAAGTCCTCGGCAACGGCGACCCAGGCCAGGGCCAGCGCGAGCGTGTCGGCATCGGCACGACCGACGGCGTCATGCGCTGCTTGGCGGAGGCGCTCGAGGCACTCGGCGTGGCCGCCAGACGTCGCAGCCGCCGTCAACTCGACATCGCTCGGTTCCGTCGCGTCGGGCATTCGGGGAACGGTAGCAGCCGTTCAATTCTCATATCTGAACGGTCCAGGGCTTCACGCCGACCGGGTTTGCCCCGAGAATCTTCGCCTCACGTTCTGCACTCGGGGGGCAAGATGGCGGCAGCGCACCGGTCACGGCTGATCACGGCGATCGTGGTCAGTGGGCTCGTGACACCCCTGGTGTCCGCCCCTCGTGTGAGCGCAGCGGCCGACGGGCCTGTTGTGCGCACGTCGGCCGTTGCGGCATCGGTGGTGGCCGCAGGCGCGCTGGCCGTGGCCGATGTTGTAGTCGTGAACGAGGGCGCGGCCGCTTCCGCCCCGCTCACCGTGAGTGTCGACACTCCGGACGGGATGTCGCTCATCGAAGCCGTCGATGGAAGCGCCACTGGCGACTGGTCGTGCGACCCGTCTGCTCGCTGCACATGGGTCGACGCGTCGAGCGGTGATCCGCTCGCGCTGGATGCCGGCGCGTTGGCTGCAGCCACCTTCACCTTCGCCGTCACCTCGCTCCCCGACGGGCCGGTTGATGTGACGTTCTCATCCAGCGTTCCCTCCGGTCCGGGAGCGGAACCCAACCTGGAAGCAGCCGCGGCGGTGGCGACGTTCACGCGCCTGCCCGCGGGGCGGACCACGTCGGTGCTCCTCGACATCGACGGCGGGGTTGTCGTGACGGCCGGCGCGTCTGAGCAACTCACGGTTGCGGTGCACAACCTTGGGCCGGGTGTGCTCGGTGGGTCCAGCGGGCGAGTGGAGTTGGCAGGGGTGTTGCCGACGGAGGTGACCGACTGGGCAGGCGTTGGCGACGGATGGACCTGCGATTCCGACCTCGAGCCTGGGGCCTGCGAGTGGTCGGGCCCGGAGGTCGCGGTGGGGGAGTCGCTGCCCGAACTCACGGTCGACTTCATCGCTCCGGCCACGCCGACGCCCGCAAACACGTCGTTGCCGCTCACCCGTGTCGCCACGTTGCTCACCCCTGAAGCGGGCACTGAGGAACTCGGCCGCAGCGCCGACACCATGGCCGTGATCGCGCCCGCTGCCCTCGATGCGACTTTGGCGGCAGCGACGGTGGGCAGCGCCGTGGTCGAACGCGGCGGCACCGGGGTCGTGTCGTTGCAGGTCACCACGAACGACCGAGGGGAGGGCGCACCGGTGCAGGTCGCTGCGACCTTGCCCAGCGGTGTCACCTACGTGGGGCCGGCGCGAGGTGCCGACTGGGAGTGCACCCAAGCGGCGCAGCGCCTGACGTGCGCCCATCCCGGTCCGGGAGCCGAAGCCGCCGCTCGACAGGTGGAGGTCACGCTGTCGTTCGGCGCCGGCATGGCGAGCGGGCCTGTTCCGATCTCGTTCGTCGCTGCGATCGAGGGCGAAGCCGCTGAGAGCCAAGCCGACAACACGTCGACTGTTTCGTTCGAGGTGCTGGCGAGCTCGGCGAGCTCACTCGACATCTCGGTGCTCGGCTATCCGGGCGGCGTTCGCACCGCGCTCTCTGGAGGGCCGCTCACCGTCGCTCGCTACGGAACCACCAGGGTGGCCGTCGACGCGGCCGTCGTTGGTGTCGGTGCGCTGCCGGTGGGCTCGACGGTGACGATGCGACTGAGGGTCCCGTCGGGCTTTCGCGCGGCTCTCTCCGACGCGGGCCAGTGGTCGTGTGCCACGCCACGCAGGTCGCCGGCCAACTCACTGACCTGTTCCCTTCGGGTGTCGTCGGCCATAGCGGCCGGTGCTGCCCTTCCGCCTCTGGAACTGTCGCTCGTGCGTCTCGCCGGGCGTACTACGGCCGGTGCGGTCGGCTCGCTCGGCATCGCTGCCGCAGTGGGTGGTTCGTCGTCGAGCTTCACCAACCCGCCGACCCAGAACGTGCCGTTGGCCTGGGCCGCAGCGGACACGGCCCCGTCGCTCGTGCTCTCCTTGGGCTCGCCCGCCTCGGTGCGAGCGGGTGGCACCGCCATCGTCAGCGCCTCGCTGAGCAACACGACGGACCAGCCGCTTCCCGGGTCGTACCTCACCCTGGCCCTTCCCGCTGGCCTGGCGCCCGCCGGCGACCTGCCGGATGGCTGCTCGATGCGGGTGAATGTGGTCGGCCGCATCGTCTGCGCGTCCGCCGCCACGATTCCCGCGGGCGAAGAGGTGACCGTTGAACTGCCGGTGACGGCGTCGGAGTCTGCAGTCGGGCAGACCGTCCGGGTATACGCCATCATCGGTCGCGCCGCGAGGCGCGTGATTCCCGAGCGACGCTCGACGCCGGTGGTGGTCGACCTGGCGGTCACGCCTGCACTGCGAGCGATCGCCACGGCCTCGCCCAGCGAACTGTTCGAGTTGCCAGCCGGGGAGCCGCAACCGGTCGTCCTCCTCGATGGCTCGGCGAGTGAGGCGACCGGTGCCACCCTGACATGGAATCAGGTTCCGGAGGATGGCGAGCCGGTGGTGACCTTCGACGGTCTCGCGGCCGGGGAACCTGCCAACGCCCCCTCGGTCACGTTCGCGATCCCCGATGTCGACGCGCCCACCACGCTCCACTTCCAGTTGACGGTGTCGGACGGAGAGTCCTCCGCCGTCACCTCGGTGACCGTGCGCGTCAGTCCGGCTCCCTCTGCGCTCGGAGAGCTGGGCGGAGACGACGGTTCGGGCTCATCAGCGACCCTTGCCGCAGCGCCTGGGCGAACGTCGATGCGGCTCGAGCCACATGTGCGCCGACTCATGGAAGCGTTGCCACCCGGAGAGGGGTGGGTTCGTGCCGGCCCGCCCACCGTCGTCAACAATCGTCTCAGCGACGTGAGCGCGCCGGGTGTGGTCTGGAACTCCTATATCACCGTCGTTGCCGAACCCGGGTGGGTGTGGCAGGGGAACCCGGACGCCGTCATCACCGATCAGATCGTCTGGTTCGAATGGGTGAAGTGCCTGCCGTTCGACGGGTGCTCCCTGCTGCAGTCGGACCTGAACCCGACGATGCCGCAGTACTACCTGCCGTACGAGAGCCTCAGCTTCTACCCAGGCACGACCGTCACGTTGCGCACCAATATCGCTGCAAACGTCGACGGCAACTGGGAGACCGAGTCGTTCGAGTACCAGTTGGGCGAGTTGACCAGCAGGTCGGGCACCACACCGATCGTGATCGAGGCCCCGCGCATCGAGGGCGTTCCTGCGGTGGGAAGCGCACTGTCCGCTGACGTCGGCGAGTACTCCCTGACGTTCCCGACCGCCGTCGAGTGGTATCGCTGCACCGGGCCGGCGGGCGACCCGATCACCACCGACCACGACGAACCGGCCGGTTGCACACTGATCGACACCGGCTCGCAAGGCCTGCCGTCGGAGTTCGATGGCGGCGTCGCGCCGAACCCCGCATCGGCTGCACCCAACCCGCTAGAGAACGGCACGTACACGCCGAGCGAGGACGACGCCGGCTTCTACCTGCGACTGCAGGTGCGCCAGAACGTCGGCGAGGGTCGTGTCAACACGTTCTGGAGCAGGACGTCGGCGCAGGTGGAGGGCGAGACCGTCCTGCCGCTCACCATTGCACCCGACCTGTCGCAGGGCACCTCGTTCGTGAACGGCACTTCCATCGAGATCCCCAGCATCGTCGGCGGTGGGAAAGCTCCCATCACTGTCGTGTGGCAGCAGACCGGTGGGTCGATCGTGCTCACCGATCCGCAGGAGGGGATGACCCTGCCGCTGACGCTCCCCGCCGAGGGTTCGGGCACCCTGTCGTTCACGGTCACCGCGACCGACTCGCTGGGCACGTCCGTCGTCGCCCCGTTCGACCTCACTCACGACCCCGGTGTGTCGTCGTCGCTCTGCGATCTCCTGCTCATTGCCCGCAGTGCAGCCTCATCGCTGGTCACCTATGCCCTCGGCGATCTCGAGCTGGAGCTCGACCCCTCGCAAGCCGTCGCCTCCAGCGGGCCGTGCGGCGCCGCGACGTCCATCACGTTCGCCGGTGTCACGGTCAACCTGTTCGGGTGGTTCGAGGTCCGCAACGTCGACATCGCCATCGATGCCAACGGCATTGTCGGCAGCGGCGGTGCGATGATCGCTCCCGACGATGAACTGTTCGCGGCGATGGAGTTCCGCGTCGTCGGCGAGATGAACATCCCCTTCGGTGGCGATGGCGCCCCAGCGGTCTCCGTGACGGCCCTCGCGGACTCACTCCCGTTCATGCCGCTCCCCAGCGGTTGGGCGGGGGCCAGCAGCGTCACCTTCGCTGCCGAGGGCGACGAGCAGACGCTGTCGTTCGACGGCATCGCGTGGGACACGTCCGCCGGTGAGGCCGCCACGTCGTTCGATGAGCTGCCGGTGCCGCCGGATGGGGCACCGACCATCACGGTCGCAGGTGCAGGCCAGTTGGACCGCACGTTCGAGTTGACGTTTGCGGCAACCTCGCTGCTGTCGTTCACGGGCGTCGACGTCGACTTCACCGGAACGGTGACGCGCGAGGAGCCGGACGGCGAGGTGGTTGTGACCGGTGCGGCCACACTCGCCGCGCCGGTCGCGTTGGCGGAGGGTTTCACGCTCAACGAGGCCGAGCTGGCCTGGGACGGAGAACAGTTCACTGGCCAGGGTGTCGTCGAGATGGAGGTCGAGCAAGGTTCGCTGCTCTTGGTGGCATCACTCGCCATCACCGATGCCGAACACTTCAGCATCGGCGTCTCGCTCAGCCCGGGTAGTGGACAGCCGACGTGGGAACTTGGTCGCGGGGTCGAGCTGATCAACCCGGCGGTGAGCGGGAGCATCGTCCGCGACGGCGACGAGACCGCAATCGACGTCGAGTTGTCGGCCGAGACAATGCCGATCGTCTCCGGAGTCGTCGCTCGCGACATCTCGGCGGGTCTCACCATTACCTGCACCCTCGCCGATTGCGACCCGGTGCTCGAGCTCGCGGGCACCCTCGACGTCATGCTCGGGTCGGCGTCGCCGGTCACCGCGACGTTCACGGGAACCTTCGGGTTGCTGTCGGGTGAGTTCGACCTCATGGCCACCCTCAGCAACCTGACGCCCATCGACGGCGTGGTGGTGTCGTCGATCGCAGTGTCGGTCACCGGTGGCGCGGAGCTACCGATCACCGTGACGATGGAAGGAACGGCGACGGTGCTCGACGTCTCGGCGGCGGCCACCGTCGAGATTCGTGAGGGCGACGGCTGGTTGCTCGACGTCTCGCTCGGCAACTGGACCCCGGTGCCCGGCGCTCCGACGTTCCGGTCGGCGCACGTCCTGTACTCCTCGGTCGCAATCGATCACGAGATCAACGGTGAGGAGGTGCAGTTGCCCGCCGGCGTCGTGATGTTCGCGGCCGTGTCGACCGTGCCGACGTGGTTCTCCGATCTGATCGACGTGGAGGTCGGAGACGTCGCGGTGTGGGGTTCGCTCCGCCCGGAAACGGGCGACTTCGACGTGTCGCTGTCGGTCGAGCTCCCGGGGCGGCCGACGCTGTTCGCCGCCGGTGGCGTGACTCTGCGCCTTGAGCGAGCCGGCTTCCGGATCGTGCGCACCGGCAGCGTGTTCACCGCTGGCATCGAAGCCGACGGTGAGCTCTCGCTTCCGTCGCTCTACGGCGGCCCCGGCGCCGTCCTGCCGGTCACCGTGGCGGCTGCCGTCAGCCCGACGCCGTTCGTGCTGTCCGCAACCATCACGGTGGACGGTGAGTGGCGTGACGCGTTCGGCATCCCGGGAGTCCACGTCACCGATCTCACCGTTCAGCTCAGCATGGGCGCCGGCACAGGCAGCTTCGCGTTTGCCGGCAGCGTCGTGCTGCCTGCGGAGTTCACCACCGGGTTGGGCGTCGTTGCCGGCACGCCGGTCAAGCTGGCCGCATCGGTGGGCACAGCCAACCCGTGCTTCGCGATGCAGATCGGGCAGCCGACATCGACCACGACAGTCGTCGACATCGGCCGCGCCGGTGTGGTGACTGCCACCTACGTGAGCCTGGTCGTTGCCCCGCAGGGGTGCACGATCGGCTCGACGGTGATGTCGCCGGGCCTCAACATCGTCTTCAACGGGCGCGTACTTGGCGTCGACGTGCTCGTGAAGGGCGCGTTGAACGTGGTGCCCTTGCGCATCAATCTCACGGCGCTGGTCGGCCCCGTCGACGTCTCCGGGATCCGTCTCAACTGGGCGGCCGTCAACGTCCGTTGGTCGCCGACCGAGCAGTCGGCCTCGTTCAGCGGCTCGCTGCGCGTGTTCGGCACCGACCAAGCGCTGTCGGGTTCGTTCAGCCGCACCGCCACGACGTCGCAGGCGACGTTGTCAGCGAGGCTGTCGGGGCTCTCCTTCGGTGGGTTCCAGGTGGGGTCGCTGACGCTGACCGGTGTCGTGGCGACCCATCTGACGACGGGCGTCACCACGCTGGAGGTGGGCGCCGACGCAGCGATGGAGTTCCTCGGCGAGCCGCAGACGGTGCGCGGCGAGTTCGGCGTCACGAACGGTCAGCTGACGTCGTTGTCGGGGGACTTCACGGTGAACCTGAGCCGCGGCGGAATCGGTCTTGTCGGCACCGCCGACGTCGAGTTACGAGTGGGCCAGTTCCCGAAGATCGAGTTCAGCGGTGCCGCTGCGTTGCGCGGCTTCGTGGTTGGCGCAGTGACCGCCCGGTTGTACCCGGGGTCGTTGTCGTTCAGCGGCATCCTCGACTGGCCCGGGTTTCCGGGGACGCCGCCATCGATCGGTGGTGAGATCGCCTGGCCGTCGGTCAGCGGCATCGAGCTGAAGATCTACAACGAGAACTACACCCTGGTCAACGCCAGTCCGCTGGACTTCCGTCTCGACGGAGAGGCTGCGCTGAACGTGGCCGGCTACTCGATGGAAGCCAAGGTCAAGGTGTCGTACCTCGCTCCCGCAGCGCTGCGCGCGACGGTGACGTCGCAGCTCTACCTGGGCATGGGCTGGGTCAGCCTCAGCGGCGTGCTCGACACCGGCGCCGGGCTGTCGATGGCGGGCGCCGCCACACTGCGCGTGGGCAGCGTGGATCTGGCCAACACCACCGTGACCGTGAGTTCTACCAACGTGAGGGTGGCCGGCAGCATCTTCGTCGCGGGTGCAGGGACCGTGCTGGTGAGTGGCGACTTCAGCTGGAACCCGACCTTCGGGGCGCTGTTCGAGCTTCGCGGCACCACCGGAGTCTCACTCGCTGCCATTCGGCTTGCCGCGGTGGAAGTCACGGCGTTCCGGCGAGCAGATCGAAGCACCGGGGTCACCGCCAGGGGTCAGCTCGACACGGCCGGTCTCGCCAGTGCAACGGTCGACCTCGCGCTCACCAGTAATGGGCAGTGGACGATGACCACTGACGTTGGGCTCGCCGGCGTCGTCGGTCGGGCGCTCGGTAGCCCCGTTGCTCGGGTTGTGTACTCCACTGCGTCCGGCAGACTCACCTTCACCGCACGGTTGGGCGCCGTGCTGGCGGTACCGGTCGGTGGTTTCGTCAGCGGCGAGCTGTCATCGTCTGGCATCTCGGCGGCGGTGCGTTTCGACCTCGCGGAGTGGCGCGACTCCATCAACCTGGGTGTGTGCACCGCCTGGTACTACGTCGGTTTCTCGGTCAACGGAACCGTCAGCGGCGGCGTGGACTCCCCGTCGATCAACCTCGGCGGCGCCGCCAACGTGGCCGCGGGGTGCGGTGACTTCGGCCTGAACCTGGGTGTTGGCATCGACATCGGTTACACCGCACCGACGTCGGCACGCCTACGGGTGAGTCTGGCGATGGACTTCGGGGTTCGCACGTGGAACCCCACGGTCTACTCGGCAGCGATCTGACCGAGGGCGGCGATGGCGTCGGCGACCGCCAGCACGCGCTTGGCGTTCTCGACGTGCAGGTTCTCGATCATCCGTCCGTTGTAGGTGACCACACCCTTGCCCTGGGCGATGCCCTCCTCGAACGCGGCGATCATGCCGCGGGCGTTCTCCACGTCGTCGGCCGACGGTGCCCACACGTCGTTGCAAACGTCGACCTGGCCGGGGTGGATGAGGGTCTTGCCGTCGAAGCCCATCTCGAAGCCCTGCACGCACTCGGTGCGGAACGCGTCGAGATCCTTCACGTCGTTGAACACGCCGTCGAGGATGACCTTGCCGGCTTCACGAGCGGCCAGCAGGGCGGTGGCGAGGTGCGGCACCAGCGGGTGCCGACCAGGCGCGCCCAACTGTGAACGCACCTCGCGGGCCAGGTCGTTGGTGCCCATCACCAGCACTGCGACTCGCCAATGGGCGGCGATGGCGCGCACATCGAGGATGGCGGTGGGCGTCTCGACCATGGCCCAGATGCGCATGTCGGCATGGGCACCTGCGGCGTCGAGACGGTCGCTGATCTGGTCGAGGTACGCGACCGAGCCCACCTTGGGGATCACCACTGCGCTCGCGGGGGTCTGCGCGGCGGCTGCCAAGTCGTCGATGCCCCAGGGCGTGTCGAGACCGTTGCAGCGGATGGTGAGTTCACGGTTGCCGTACTCGCCGCTCGACGCTGCCGCACAGGCGTTGGCCCGGGCGGCCTCCTTGGCGTCGGGGGCCACGGCGTCTTCGAGGTCGAAGATGATGGCGTCGGCCGGAATGGTCTTCGCCTTCTCGAGGGCACGCTCGTTGGCGGCAGGCATGTAGAGCACGGAACGGCGGGGGCGCAGATCAGCAGTCATGTGTGGCTCCTTCAGAAACCGTAGGCCTCGGCCAGTTGTGGGTCGCGGGCGGCGAGTTCGCGAGCGAGCGACACCACCACCTTGCATTGCTTCACGCTGGCGTCGTCTTCCATCTTGCCGTCGAGCATGATGGCACCGGTGCCGTCGCCCATGGCGTCGATCACCCGCTGGGCCTGGCGCACGTCTTCGGGCCTCGGGCTGAACACCCGCTTGGCGATGTCGATCTGCACGGGGTGCAGGCTCCAGGCGCCGACGCAGCCGAGCAGGTAGGCGTTGCGGAACTGGTCTTCGCAGGCAACCGTGTCTTTGATGTCGCCGAACGGGCCGTAGAAGGGGAGCAGGCCGTAGGTGACGCAGGCATCCACCATGCGGGCCAGCGTGTAGTGCCACAGGTCTTGTTGGTAGATGGTGCGGGTAGCGGTGTACTCCGGGCCATCGGCGCCCATCGGCGGGTCGGCGCGCACCAGATAGTCGGGGTGGCCGCCACCGACGCGGGTGGTCTTCATCCGCCGGTTGGCGGCGAGGTCGGCCGGGCCGAGCGACAGGCCCTGCATGCGGGGCGAGGCGGCGCAGATGGCTTCGATGTTGGCCACACCACGGGCGGTCTCAAGGATGGCGTGCACCAGCAGCGGCTTCTTGAGGCCTGCCTTGGCCTCCAGTTGGGCCAGCAGTCGATCGACGTAGTGGATGTCTTCGGGGCCCTCCACCTTGGGCACCATGATGACGTCGAGCTTGTCGCCGATGGCCGGCACGAGCGTGGTGAGGTCGTCGAGTGCCCACGGCGAGTCGAGGCTGTTGATGCGCGTCCAGAACTGGGTGGTGCCGAAGTCGACCGTCTGCCCCACCTTCACCAGGCCCGCCCGAGCGGCTTCCTTGTCGGCCATGGGGATGGCGTCTTCCAGGTTGCCGAGGAGGATGTCGGTGGTGGGAACGATGTCGGGCAGCTTGGCGGTGAGCTTCTCGTTGTGAGGCGGGAAGAAGTGAATGACCCGGCTCGGGCGGAAGGGGATCTCGCGGACGGGCTCGGGGGCACCGGCGGCGAGCGGCTTGAAGAAGTCACGAGGGCTGCGCACGAACCAAGGTTAGGTTTGCAGCCGTGGCACGTGGGAATTTCGACGCAATTCTGTTCGATGCGGGTGGGGTGCTGTTGCTCCCCGATCCGACGGTGTTGGGCCCGTTGCTCGCCTACCACGGTGGCGACGCCGGCCTCGATGCGCACCTGCGGGCGCACTACGCGGGGATGGCAGCCAAGAGCGCCGTGGGGGTGGGAGAGCGGTTCTGGGAGGAGTACAACCTCGCCTACGTCCGCGCCGTAGGAGTACCAGAGCACGAGGTGACGCTGGCCGCCGAGGTGCTTTCCGCGCACCGCAACGCGTGGACGTGGCGTTGGGCCATCCCCTCGAGCCTGGTCGCGCTGCGCGGCCTGCACGACGCCGGTGTTCCGCTGGGCGTGGTCAGCAACGCCAGCGGGCAGATCGCCGAGGTGCTGGCGCGGGAGGTATGTCAGGAGGGCGACGGCCCGCACACACCGATGCGCGTCATCATCGACAGCCACGTGGTGGGCGTCGCCAAGCCCGACCCCACCATTTTCGACTTCGCGCTCCCGCACTTCGCCGAGTTCGAGCGCAGCCGCATCGCCTACGTGGGCGACTCCGTCACGATGGACATCGGCGGTGCGCGGGCGGCTGGCCTGCATCCCATCTTGGTCGACCCGTACGACGACCATGTGGGCGCCGACTTCGACCGCATCACGTCGCTGCTCGACCTGCTCTAACCGCGATACCGTCGGCCGCATGATCCCTCGCATGGAGTTCGGCCGGACCGGCCACGTCAGCACCCGGCTCATCTTCGGCGCGGCCGCGCTCGGAGGCATGAGCCAGGAACGTGCCGACGCCACCATGCAGGTCGTCCGCGACTCGGGCATCAACCACATCGACACGGCGGCCTCGTACGGGGCGTCGGAAGACCGCCTGCGGCCGTTCCTCTCCAGTTACCGAGCCGAGTTCTTTCTTGCCACGAAGACGGGTGAGCGCACCGGTAGCGCCGCACGTGCGGAGCTTGAGCGTTCGCTCGAGCGGATGGGCGTCGACCACGTCGACCTTATCCAACTGCACAACCTGGTGGAGCCCGACGAGTGGGAGGTCGCGCACGGCCCCGGGGGAGCGGTAGAAGCACTGGTGCAGGCTCGCGACGAAGGCCTCGTGCGGTTCATCGGGGTCACCGGCCACGGCACCCGCATTGCGGGCATGCACCTGCGCAGCCTCCAGCGCTTCCCGTTCGACTCGGTGCTGCTGCCGTACAACTACTCGATGCTGGCCCGGCCCGACTACCGGCCCGATGTCGATGCGCTGCTCGCTCTGTGCGCTGAGCGTGGGGTGGCGGTGCAAACCATCAAGTCGGTGGCCCGTCGCCGCTGGCCGGCCGACAGCACCGACCCGCACTTCGCCTGGTATCAGCCGCTCCCGGCAGGCGACGCATTGCGGCGCGCCGTCGCGTTCGTACTGTCGAACCCGCAGGTGTTCCTCAACACGTCCAGCGACGCTCGGTTGCTGCCCGCCATTGTCGATGCGGCGTCGGCGGGGCTCGGTCGGCCCTCCGACGACGAGCTGGCGAGCGACGCCAGCGACCTTGGCGTTCAAGCGCTGTTCGACGGCGCCGAGCTGGAGCGCATCTGAGCATGAGCGAACCGGTTGGCGCGCATGTGAGCGAGCGGTGGGCGCACTGGCGGGCCCGGGTCGACCTCAGCGAATACCACAGCAGGTGGGCGCGCATGGAAGCCGCCGGCCAGACCGCGCACGGCGAAGCCGACCTCATCGAAGCGCTGTGGTCTCGTGCCGGCGGTGATGGCGCGGTGCTCGACGCCGGATGCGGCATGGGACGGGTGGCCATCGAGTTGGCGCGGCGCGGCATTCCCGTGGAGGGAGCCGACCTCGACGACGACCTGCTGGCCTTCGCCCGCAACGATGCACCGCACATCACGTGGCATCTGGCCGATCTGGCCACGATGCAACTGGCGACGCGCTATTCGATGGTGGCCATGCCGGGCAACGTGATGATCTTCTGCTCGCCCGACGTGCGGGCAGATGTGGTCGAGCGGGCAGCGGCGCATCTTCACCCCGGCGGACTGCTGGTGGCGGGGTTCAGCCTCGATGGCATCACCCTCGACGAGTACGACCGCTACTGCGCCGCGGCCAGCCTCACGCTCGCGGATCGCTTCGCCACATGGGAGCGCGAGCCGTACGACGGAGGCAACTATTCGGTCAGCGTTCACCGCCTCGTCACCTGAGGTTTCGGCATCGTAGGGTGCCAACCGTGGGGGACAACTCGTTGCGGGGAACCGGGTTCTGGCTGCTGTGGGCCAACGCAGTGTCGGTGTCGATGGTGATGTCGGCCGATCGGTTCACGTTCGAGTGGTTGGTGGGTGAAACGCTCGATGCCTCCGACTCGGTCAACGGCCTAGTGCTGTTCGCTCTCGGAGCACCCGTGGTGTGCTTCGTGCTGCTCGCCGGAGCCATGGCCGACCGGCACGACCGCAAGCGCATCCTGTTGTGGACCCAACTCGGCGGTGCCGTGGTGCTTGGCTTGTCGGCCGTTGCCGTGTGGACCGACATCATCGACGTGCCCGTCACCATCGTTCTTGCGGTGTTGTTCGGCACGGTGATGGCGTTCGGTCAGCCGGTGCGCGCATCGCTGCTGCCCTCCATCGTGGCCAAGGAACAGTTGATGCACGCCATCGTCGTGATGACGATTGGCATGAACGTGGCGATGATCGGCGGCCCGCTCATCGCTGGGGCGCTCATCGAAGCCGAGGGTGTGGGCCTCGCGTTCGCGGCTCAGGCTGTGTTCTTCGTCGTTGGTGTCACCACCGTGAGCCGACTGCATGTGCCCGCGTTGCCGCCTGTGGATCGCACCACGAGGTTGCGCGACGAGGTCACCGACGGGCTGAGGTTCACGTGGGGGCACCGACGGTTGCGCGCGCTGTTCTTCCTCCTCGCCGTCGGCGGTGGGCTGATGTTCGGTTCGGCGGTGGCGTTGCTGCCCAAGATCGCCCGCGACGAGTTCGGCCGCAGCGCCGACGACTCGGGTTTGCTCTTCGCGATGATGGGCGTCGGCATGATCGTCACGTCGATCGGGCTCATCCGCCATCGCCAGCGCATCACCCGGCGCGGTCTCGTGTTCATGCTCGGCATGGTGCTCGGCACCTCGAACCAGATCGTGCAGGGGTTCGTGCCGTCGTACATCTGGCTGGTGGTGTTGATGTTCCTGTGGGGTGCGTCTGGTGGGTTCTACATGAACATCAACCAGACGCTCATCCAAGAGCTCACCCCGCGGGAAAAGATGGGACGGGTGATGTCGCTCACGTCGCTCACCCAGGGCGGGCTTGTACCGTTGGGCGCCTTGGCCGCATCTGCGCTTGCCGAAGGCATCGGCCCGCAACCGGCGATGAGTGTCTTCGGCGTGGTGAGCCTGGCGTGTGTGCTGCTGACGCTGGCGGTGGCCAAGGAATTGCGCGCCCAGCGATGAGCTGTCGGAGTGCCACGATGGGGCATGCGACGAATCGTGATCACCGGTGTGGGTCGAGGCCTTGGGCGTGCGTTGGCGCAGCGGTGGGCCGAGCGCGATGAGGTGTGGGGGACCACCCGCACCGGAACCACCGACCTTCCGTTGGCGGGCTGCCTGTGCATCGACCTTGCCGATGAAGGCAGCATCGTGGCCGGCGCGGCTGCCCTGCGCGCCTCGGTGCCGGGCGTCGACCTCCTGGTGAACTGCGCCGGTGTGGATGCCCGGGCATTCGGTGCACCGGAAGACCCCCGCGGCCCGTTCGATGTGCCGGCTCACATGTGGAAGGCACTGTTCGACGTGAACGTGGTGGGGCCGATGGTGTTCACCCGTGAACTGCTGCCCCTGCTTCGGAACGGCAGCCAGCCGCTGGTGGTAAACGTGTCATCGCAGTTGGGCTCCATGCAGGTGGCCGCCACCAAGGGCCGCGACACGTCGTACTGCGTGTCGAAGGCGGCGCTCAACATGTTCAGCGTGAAGGCCGCTGCCGAGTTGCGCCCGGCAGGTGTGGGCGTGGTGATGCTGCACCCAGGTTGGGTGCAGACCGACATGGGCGGCCGGTCGGCGCCGCTCACGATTGCAGAGTCGGCCGACGCCATCGTGGCCACCGTCGATGCACTCACCCTCGCCGACTCGGGCCGGTTCATCCGCTGGGACGGCACCGACCACCCGTGGTGACCCAACCCAGCCCGACGCTGGCGGAGAATCCACGGCCTGATCGAGTATTTGCCGCCAGCGTCGAAGGAAGTGGTGGCGGAGGGGTCAGCCGTTGCCGTCGGCCAGACGGCGAGCGATCACCTTCAGGCACAGGGTTTCGTCGGCGCCCTCGAAGATGCTCAGCACGCGGGCGTCGACGAACAAGCGGCTCACGGTGAACTCCTCGGCGTAGCCCATGCCACCGTGGATCTGCATGGCCTCACGGGTGACCCACTCGGCGGCCTTGCACACGTAGGCCTTCACCATGGCGGCTTCGGCCGTGCCGCGGCCGTCGGCCATCAGGCGGGCGACGGTATAGCCGAACTGGCGGCCGGCCTGGATGAGCACCGCCATGCGGCCGAGCTTCACCTGGGTGAGCTCGTAGTCGGCGATGAGCGAACCGAACACGTTGCGGTTCTGGGCGTAGTCGAGCGCAGCCTCGTAGGCGGCCTGCATCACGCCCACGGCGCGGGCGGCAGTCTGCAGGCGGCCGTTCTCGAACCCTGCCATCTGCAGGTAAAACCCCTTGCCCAGACCGTCTTCCTCGCCCACGAGGTTCTCGGCCGGCACCCACCAGTCTTCGAGGGCGACCTCGTAGCTGTGCATGCCGCGGTAGCCGATGGTGTCGATCGCCCGCCCCTCCATCTTGCCCACCTTGCCGACGGCGCCGTCGGTCTGGGTGAACTGGAAGCCGTGGCCCTCGCCGCGGGGCTTGGGCACGATGAACAGGCTCAGCCCACGGTGCGTCTTGCTGCGGTCGGGGTCGGTGCGGGCCAGCAGCGACAGCGCGTCGGCGCGGGCGCCAAACGTGCACCACGTCTTCACGCCGTTGATGACATAGCCGGGCCGACCGTCGACCCCTTCGGCCGGGGTAGCGGTGACCTTCACGTTGGCCGAGTCGCTGCCGTAGTCGGGCTCAGTGACGGCGACGGCGGGCATCACTTCGGCGCCGGCCAGCTTGGGCAGCCACTCGTGCTTCTGGGCTTCGGTGCCGCCTTTCACCAGGGCCCGGGTGAGGATTTCGGGGCGGGTGATGAGTGACCCGCCGATGCCCAGCGACCCGCGACTGAGCTCCTCGGTGGCCACCACCATGCCGATGTACTCGTTGGCGCCGCCCTCGCTGAAGCCGCCGTACTCGGCCGGCACGCTGAGCCCGAACGCACCCATCTCGGCCAGACCGGTGACGATCTCTTCCGGCACGTCGGCGTTGTGACGGTGCACGTGCTCTGCGTGCGGCTTGATGACCTTCTCGGCGAACGAGCGGAACGTGTCGGCCACCATTTCCATTTCGCCATCGAGATGGCGCGGGCCTGGCGTGGTGGCCAGCGACGCGACGAAGGCGGGGGAGCGGAACTGCTCGAGGAACGGGTGAGCAGCCTTCATCGGAGCGATGGGGAGGCCCCACACGGCCTCGCGACCAGCGATGCGGGTAATGAGGTCGTGCACCATGTCGGCCGTGAACGCACAGGTGATGGCGGCTTCCTCGGCGCCCTTGGCGCCGTAGTCGAGCAGGGCCGTGGCCGTGGCCACCTGGGCGGCGGCGTGAGCCAGGTCGTAGGCGAGCGTCTGGTTCACGTCGGGGCCGCCGTTGGAACGCAGGGTGGCGGCACCCGTCGACACCACCGACTGGGCGAGGGTGATCACCTCTGCCGCGGCAGCAAGGTCGGGTGTGGCCAGGACGTTTGTGGTGGCGCTCATGGCCGCGACGTTAGTGGTGGCCCTTCTCCACGTCGAAACGACCGACGAACGTCACGCGCCCGTGCAAACCCTCCAAGGGGACGGGCGGGGGTGTGCGAGGCTGGCCCGATGCGTCTTTGCCTCTACTGCGGTTCCAACGCCGGCACCAACCCCGCGTTCGCCGACCAGGCCCGGCGGCTCGGCACCTCGCTCGCCCATCGGGGCATCGGCATGGTGTACGGCGGCGGCAGCGTGGGCCTCATGGGCATCGCCGCCGACGCGGCCCTCGCCGCCGGTGGTGAGGTGATCGGTGTCATCACCGAGCAGTTGATGGGCGCCGAGGTCGGCCACCGGGGCCTCACCGAGTTGGAGGTCGTGCCCACGATGCACGACCGCAAGGCCCGCCTGTGCGACCTCGCTGATGGATTCGTGGTGCTGCCCGGCGGGTTCGGCACCGTCGACGAGTTCGCCGAAATGCTCACCTGGAACCAGTTGGGCATCGTCGCCAAGCCCGTCGTGCTGCTCGACGTCGACGGTTTCTGGGAGCCCCTGCTGGCCTGGATGGACCGTGCAGTCGACCTTGGGTTCGTGCGCCCGGCCCACCGTGTACTGGCGCAGCGGGCGCACACGGTCGACGACGCCATCGCCCTTGCCACGTCGCCCGTGCCGGTCACGCCACACAAGTGGCTGGATCGGGACGCCGCACCACCTGCCCGGTAAGGTCCGCCGCATGGACGTCGTCGACGCAGTGCACCGCCGGATCTCCGTTCGCAGTTTCCTGCCCGACGCGGTGAGCGACGACACCCTACGAGCCTTGCTGGCCGACGCGTCGTTCGCGCCGAGCGGCGGCAACGTGCAGCCGTGGCGCATCTACGTCCTCAACGGCGACTCGATGGCCCGCTTTCGGGCCCACCTCACCACGCAACCGCCGGTGGAGGCGCCCGAGTACGAGATCTACCCCAAGGGCCTCACCGAGCCGTACCGCACCAACCGGTTCACCATCGGCGAGCAGATGTACGCCAAGCTCGGCATTCCCAGAGACGACAAGCCGGCACGCCTGCAACAGTTCGCCCGCAACGGCGATTTCTTCGGAGCGCCTGCAGCGCTCTTCTGCTACGTCGACCGACAGATGGGCCCGCCGCAGTGGAGCGACCTTGGCATGTTCCTGCAGACGTTCATGTTGCTCGCCACCGAACGCGGCCTCAGCACGTGCGCCCAGGAGTATTGGTCGGTTCGCCACGGTGCGGTGAGCAGCTTCGTCGGCGCCCCGGAGGAAGAGATGCTGTTCTGCGGCGTCGCCATTGGCTACGCCGACCCCGAGGCACCCGTCAACACCCTGCGCTCAGAGCGCATGCCGCTCGGGCAGTGGGCCAGGTTCGTCGAGTAGCGGCCCGTCGTCGCGATCGCGTCAGCCGGGGTCTGGCACGAATCGGTAGCCGATGCCCGGTTCGGTGAGGAAGTAGCGGGGTTGCCCGGCGACGGGCTCGAGCTTCTTGCGAACCGCGGCGAGGTGCACCCGCAGATAGTTGGTCTCTCGCTCGTACTGAGGGCCCCACACGGACTGCAGCAGTTGCCGCTGGGTGACCAGGTGGCCTGGGTGGCGCACCAGGGTGCTGATGATGGCCCACTCGGTGGGGGTGAGGTGCACCACATTGTCGCCGCGCATGGCCCGCCTCTCGGCGAGGTCGAGCGTGAAGTCGGGCGTCTCGACCACCGCCTGCTCGGGCTCGGGCTGGTGCCGACGCAACGCAGCGCGCAGCCTGGCCAAGACCTCTGCCATGCCGAACGGCTTGGTGATGTAGTCGTCGGCGCCTGCGTCAAGCGCCCGCACCTTGTCGTGCTCGGCATCGCGCACGGAGAGCACGATGATGGGCACCGTCGTCCATCCGCGGAGCCCCGCGACCACATCGATTCCGTCGATCCCCGGTAACCCGAGGTCGAGCAGCACGAGATCGGGGCGATGGGCCGCCGCCTGCGCGAGTCCCTCCTCGCCCGTGCCGGCGAGGTCGACGTCGTAACCTCGGGCACGGAGGTTCACCCCGAGCGCCTTGCGAATCTGGGGTTCGTCGTCGATCACCAGGATTCGGGTCATGTAATGGCCATTTCGGCAATAGGCAAGGTGATCGTGAACGTACATCCTCCGCCCGGCGTGTCGTCGAGGGCGATCGACCCGCCGCAGACCTCGACGAAGCCCTTGGCGATGGCCAGCCCGAGTCCGGCACCAGCATCGGACGAGCGATCGCCGAGCCGCTGGAACGGCAGGAACACGCGTGCCCGATCCTCGGGCCGCACGCCCGGACCACGGTCGATCACGCGAAGTTGCACGTGGTCGTGCACTGCGGCTGCTTCGATGTGGAGCTCGGCGGTGGCGGGCGACCAGGCCAGTCCGTTCGACACCAGGTTGGCGATGGCCCGCTCCAGGAGCCCGGCGTCGACCATCACGAGGGGAAGTTCCTCGCTGACCTCGGTGACCACTCGATCGGTGGGCATCGCCAGCGTGTTGAGTGCGGCCGCCACAACCTCCTCGAGGGCCGTCGGCTGCACGTTCGCGGTTGCTGCGCCAGCCTCGAGCCGGCTCATGTCGAGCAGGTTGCCCACCACCCGGTCGAGCCGGTCGACCGACTGGTCGATGGTCGACAACAGCGCCTCGCGATCGTCCGAGGAGAAGCCCACCTCGCCGGAGAGCAACCCGGTAACCGACGCCTTGATCGAGGCGAGCGGGGTCCGGAGGTCGTGCGAGACCGAGCGCAGCAGGGCGGTGCGCAGCGCATCGGCCTGGGTGAGGCTCTCGACGGCGGCCGCCTCGCGCCGGAGCTGCTGGGACCGCAAGGCCAGTCCGAGTTGGTCGGTGAACACGCGCAGCACCGGCAGGTCGTCGTCGTCGATCTGCCCGACGAGCACCAGTTGGACGTCGCCGGAGTCGTCGAGGCGGAACGCCGTGCCGTAGGCGGGTGTTGGCGGCACGGGCGTGCCTGCCGACGCGGTCGCCGCCCAGCCAGTCGGCTCCCTTCGCAACACGGCGACAGCCCGCAGGTCGAAAAGGGCGCGCATCTGGTCGGCGATGTGGGGGAGCGGGTCGTCGGTGGCGAGGAGCGATCCGGTCGATCTGGCCAGCGCAGTCGCGTCGGCTCGGGCCCGCCGCACCTCTCTCGTGGTGAGCGCGGCGCGGTCGACCAGCAAGCTCACAGCGACTGCCACTGCGACGAAGACGAACAGCGAGACAAGGTTGTCGGTCTCGGCGATGGTGAGCGTGTAGTAGGGCGGTGTCAGGAACCAGTTGGCGAGCAGCGATGCCGCCACGGCAGCGACGACCCCCGGCCTGCTGCCACCCACTAGGGCAACCACCACCACGACCGCCATCATCAGGAGCAGACCGGTTCCCAAGTTGAGGTGCGTGCGCTGCGCATGCAGCGTGGCGGTGAGTGCGGGGAGGCCCGCGAGCGCCACCACCCACGCCCATCGCTCGCGTCGCACCGGTACGGCTCGGCGAGTCCTCGTGGCAATCGCTGTGCGCGATGGCAGCGCCGCGTCCTCGGTGGCGATGACGTGCAGATCGACACCGGTCAAGCGTCGCTGCAGCTTGCCAACTACGGAACCGCGAACCAGTTCTGTCCAGCGGGATCGCTGCGTCGCTCCGATGACCAGCTGCGTAGCGTGCTCGCCCGCGGCGAACGCAGCGAGAACAGCAGGCACGTCGTCGCCGACGACTTCGCGGTACGTGCCGCCGAGTGCCACCACCAGGGCCCGGTGTCGCTCCAATGACGCACCAGTGCTGGTCGAGAGGCCGTCGGGGCTGGCCACGTGCACGGCGATCAGGTCGCCGCGGAGGCGCCCGGCCAGGCGAGCCGCACGTCTGATGACCTGTTCGCCACCGGGCGCGCCCGTGAGTGCGACCACGACGCGTTCGCGGGTCTCCCAGGTGGCGTCGATGCCGTGGTCGGTGAGGTACTCCAGGAGCGACTCCTCCACCCGGTCGGCCACCCACAGGAGGGCCAACTCGCGCAGTGCGGCCAGGTTGCCCGGCCGGAAGTAGTTGGCGAGGGCAGTGTCGACGCGCTCCGGAGGGTAGACGTTGCCATGGGCAAGGCGTCGGCGGAGGGCTTCGGGCGACATGTCGACCAACTCGATCTGATCGGCGTTGCGGACGACAGCGTCGGGCACTGTCTCGCGCTGCACCACACCCGTGATGCGCTCGACGACGTCGTTGAGCGACTCGAGGTGCTGCACGTTCACCGTCGAGACGACGTCGATGCCAGCGTCGAGCAGTGCGACGACGTCCTGCCATCGCCTCTCGTTGCGCATCCCGGGGGTGTTGGTGTGCGCGAGTTCGTCGACCAGCGCCACCTGCGGCGCTCGAGCGATGACGGCGTCGACGTCCATCTCTTCGAAGGTGGCCCCCCGGTACTGAACGGACCGGCGTGGCACGATGGGCAGGTCGCCGATCTGTTCCAGCGTCCGCGCGCGGCCATGAGTCTCCACGACGGCGATCACCACGTCGGCGCCACGAGCCGCCCGCCGGCGTCCCTCGTTGAGCATCGCGTAGGTCTTGCCGACGCCAGGGGCTGCGCCAAGGTAGATCCGCAGTACACCGCGCGCCATCGGCTCAGTCTGCCTCGTCGAGAAGCAGGTTGAGCACGAGCACGTTCACGCCCGGGTCGCCGAGCACGAACATGTGGCGGCCGTCGACGGCCTGCTCGACAAGCACCAACACGTCGTCCACCTCCATGCCGCGTGCGGCGGCGACACGGGGTGCCTGCAGCCGGGCGTTAGCGAGCGAGATGTGAGGGTCGAGTCCGCTGCCCGACGACGTGACGGCGTCAACGGGCACCGGAACGTCGTCGCTCAACCCGTTGATCGTGCGGTAGGAGGCCACGCGCTCGGCCACAGCCTGCGCGAGGGCGGGGTTGTTCGGCCCGAGGTTCGACCCGGCCGACGCACCGGCGTCGTAGCCGTCGCCCGCCGAGGATGGCCGCGGGTGGAAGTAGCGCGGCGACTCGAATTGTTGACCGATCAGTTCCGACCCGACCGGCCGCCCGTCGACTGAGCGCAACGATCCATTGGCCTCGTCGGCGAACACGAGCTGTGCGAGGACAGTGACGGCGAGCGGGTAGGCGACGCCGCAGACCAGCGTGAAGGCAGCCAGGGCGACTGCGGCCGGGCGGAGTTGGCGGACGAACCCGTTCATCAGTGCACCCCGATCGCGACGACGAGCACGTCGATCAGCTTGATTCCCACGAACGGCGCGATGAGTCCACCCAGGCCGTAGACAAGGAGGTTGCGACGGAGGACCGCCGCCGCCCCGTCGGGTCGGAACGTCACGCCACGCAGCGCCAGCGGAATGAGGGCCACGATGATGAGTGCGTTGAAGACGACGGCCGACACGATGGCTGAGCGCGCCGAGCCGAGTTGCATCACGTCGAGAGCCTCGAGGGCCGGCAGCACGCCCGAGAACATGGCGGGGATGATGGCGAAGTACTTGGCTACATCGTTGGCGATCGAGAAGGTGGTGAGCGCGCCGCGGGTGATGAGCAGCTGCTTGCCGATCTCGACGATCTCGATGAGCTTGGTCGGATTGGAGTCGAGGTCGACCATGTTGCCCGCTTCCTTGGCTGCCTGCGTGCCGGTGTTCATGGCGACGCCCACGTCGGCCTGCGCCAGCGCGGGCGCATCGTTGGTGCCGTCACCCGTCATCGCCACGAGGTTGCCGCCCGCCTGCTCGCGGCGGATCAGCGCCATCTTGTCCTCAGGGGTTGCCTCGGCCAGGTAGTCGTCGACCCCTGCCTCGCGGGCGATCGCCGCAGCGGTGAGTGGATTGTCGCCGGTGATCATCACCGTGCGGATGCCCATCGCCCGGAGTTGCTCGAACCGTTCGGTCATGCCCGGCTTGACGGTGTCCTTCAGGCGGACGACACCGAGGATGCGCGTATCGTCGATGACGACCAGCGGAGTGGCACCGTCGGACGACACGCTGTCGACGATCGGCCCCAACTCCAACGGCACCGAGCCGCCAGCCTCGAGGGCCCAACGCCGGGCGCTGTCGCCCGCCCCCTTCCGCACCCGCCGCTCCGGGCCATGGCGATCCGCGGGGAAGTCCATGCCGCTCATGCGGGTCTGTGCCGTGAACGGCACCATCACCGCGTCGGGCCGGTCGGGGGGTACCAGCCCGAAGCGCTCGATGGCGAGCGCAACGATCGACCGTCCCTCGGGGGTCTCGTCGGCGAGGCTCGACAACATTGCAACCTCAGCGAGTTCCTCCACCGTCACCCCGTGCACTGGGATGAACTCGGCGGCCTGACGCGATCCGAAGGTGATCGTGCCGGTCTTGTCGAGCAACAGCGTGCTCACGTCGCCGGCGGCCTCCACAGCACGGCCGCTCAGCGCCAAGACGTTTCGCTGCACCAGGCGGTCCATGCCGGCGATGCCTATCGCCGAGAGCAACCCGCCGATGGTGGTTGGAATCAGGCAGACGAGCAGCGCGACCAGCACCACCATCTCCTGCTCGGCGCCGAAGTAGATCGCGAACGGTTGCAGGGTGACGACGGCGAGGAGGAACATGATCGTCAGCCCGGTGAGGAGGATCGAGAGCGCGACCTCGTTCGGCGTTTTCTGGCGGCCGGCCCCCTCGACCAAAGCGATCATGCGGTCGAGGAAGCTCTCGCCTGGTCGCGCGGTGATCTGCACGACGATCTGATCGCTGAGCACTCGGGTGCCGCCCGTGACAGCGCTGCGATCGCCGCCCGACTCGCGAACGACGGGCGCGCTCTCGCCGGTGATCGCGCTCTCGTCGACAGTGGCGATACCTTCGACGACGTCGCCGTCACCAGGGATGATCTCTCCCGCGCTCACCACGCAGTGATCGCCCACGTCGAGTGCGGCTGACGGGCGCGTCACCTCGGTGCCGTCAGGCAGCCGCACCCGGGCCATCGTGTCGGCCCTGGTGGCACGCAGCGTGTCGGCCTGTGCCCTGCCGCGCCCTTCCGCCATGGCCTCGGCAAAGTTGGCGAAGATGACGGTGAACCACAGCCATGCGCTGACCGCGGCGTTGAACGCATTCGATGCCGCGTCGGCGGTGGCGACGTCGCGGAGGAGGAAACACGTGGTGAGTACCGACCCGATTTCGACGATGAACATGACCGGGTTGCGCATCATTGCGTGCGGGTGCAGCTTGCGGATGCTCTCGCGGAGCGCGGCACCGGCGACGGCCGGGTCGATCACGGTTCGCGTGGCTGCCGGGCGGGTGCGAGCGCGCGGCGGTCGTTCTGGAATGGCGGTGCTCATCGGGCATGGTGCTCCACGATCGGGCCCAGGGCGAGGGCGGGGAAGAAGGTGAGGCCGGCGACGATGACCACGACGCCGACGATGAGACCGCCGAACAGCGGGGTGTCGGTGGGGAACGTTCCAGCGGTCACCGGCGTGCGCTGCTTGCGCACCAACGATCCGCCGATGGCCAAGGCCGGGATGATGAGGAAGAACCGCCCGACGAGCATGGCGATGCCCTGCGTGGTGGTGTACCAGTCGGTGCCGGTGTTCACGTACGCGAACGCCGAACCGTTGTTGTTGGCGGCTGAGGCGTAGTTGTAGAGCACCTCGCTCAATCCGTGGGCGTCTTGGGTCTGCAGCCCGGCTTGCACCGACGGCAGCAGCACGGCCGCGGCGGCGAACCCGAGCAGCGCCGCCGGCATTGCGACGATGTAGAGGACGATCAGCTTCATCTCCGCCGCCTGCACCTTCTTGCCGAGGAACTCCGGTGTGCGGCCCACCATGAGGCCGGCGATGAAGACGGCGAGCAGTGCGTACACCAACATGCCCATCAGCCCGACCCCGACCCCGCCGGGGGACACCTCGCCGAGCATCATGTGCACCATCGGCGCCAAGCCACCAAGCGCGGTGAAGCTGTCGTGCATGCAGTTCACTGAGCCGTTCGATGTGCCGGTGGTGGCGCCGGCCCACAGGCCGCACGTCGCCGGGCCGGCCCGCACCTCCTTGCCCTCGAGGTTGCCGCCGACTTGGTCGGCCGACATGCCCTGGTCGACACCGAGTTCGGCGAGCGCAGCGTTGCCGTGCTGCTCGGAGAGCATCGTGACTGCCGACAGCGACAGCCAGATTGCCGCCATCACGGCCAGGAGCACGCGAGCCTCCCGCCGAGACCCCACCATGACCCCATAGGCCACGACGAGGGCGAGGGGCAGTGCCAGGATGGCCCACAGGCTGAGGAAGTTGGCCAGACCGGTCGGGTTCTCGAACGGGTGGGCGGAGTTCGCATTGAAAAACCCGCCGCCGTTCGACCCGAGTTGCTTGATCGCCACCTGCGATGCCACCGGCCCGCCTGGTATCAGTTGCTCGGCCTGCCCCGTGGCCACGCCATCGAGTGGGCGGACGGCCGTCGACCCGTCGAGGTTCTGGATGACTCCTTGCGACACCAGGGCCAGGGCGAGCATCGCCGCCAACGGCAGCAGCACACGGGTGATGGTGCGCGTGAGGTCTACCCAGAAGTTGCCGAGCGTCGAGCCGCCGGCCCGGACGATGCCCCGAATCACGGCGATGGCAACGGCCATCCCGGCCGCGGCCGAGACGAAGTTCTGCACCGTGAGCCCCACCATTTGGGTGAGATGGCTCATCGTCTGCTCACCCGAGTACCACTGCCAGTTCGTGTTCGTCACGAAGCTCACGGCTGTGTTGAAGGCACCCTGCGGGGAGACTCCGCCGCGGTCGGTCGGGTTGAACGGCAGTACGCCCTGCATCCGCTGCAGCACGTACACGGCGAGGAAACACACGGTGCTGAACGCAAGGAGCGACAGTGCGTAGCCGCTCCAACGCTGCTCCCTGGCCGGGTCGACGCCGAACCACCGATACAGCCGCCGCTCCACCGGCAGGAACACCCGATCTCCCCGCAGCG
This sequence comes from Acidimicrobiaceae bacterium, assembly GCA_003455715.1. Taxonomy (GTDB): domain Bacteria; phylum Actinomycetota; class Acidimicrobiia; order Acidimicrobiales; family Ilumatobacteraceae; genus UBA668. The sequence goes on from DMQJ01000284.1 coordinate 25,814, forward strand.
ACGTGGTGTGGCCAGCGCCGTACACCGACGCCAGGTATCGCCCGAGCGACGGCACGGTGACGCCGAGGGCAACGACGAGCAGCACCGCTTGGAGGAACCCCGACGGCGACATCAGTATCGCTCCGGATGGATGAGCACCATCACCAGTCCGACGATGAGGACACAGGCGACGACCAGGCCGACCAGATTGTCGGTGACGGAGGCGATCATCGCTGGACCTCCTTCGCACGAACCGTCTGGTCGCTTTCGACCACCCGCTCGCACAGGGCCACGTATGCGGCGCACGCGGCCATGAAGCCGAGAAAGAGCATCACGAAGATCACATCGGTCATGCCTCGGTTGTACGCCGCGGGCCATCCGGTGTCAGCGTCGTTGACGCGCCCTTAGCGTGCCCGTCGAAGGTCTTGATGCGACGCGAACGCCGCCCGCCGCCCGAACGGTCAGCCTGCGGCCGACACGTCGTCGATGCACCATGCGATCAGCGCCGCCGCGGTGGCCATCTCATCGGTGTTCACCACACCAGGTGTCTCGGTGCCAGCGCGCAACCCGAGGGCTCGCCGAAGCACATGGTGGAACTCGGCTGGCGCGACCTGCAGGCCGTACTCGCCGGCGCCTCGCTTGGAGATGACGTCGCCGGTGAACGCCGTGTAGTGAAGCCTCAATGCACCCAGTGCGCTCCACTGGAGTGACTCGTCACTCCAGGCCGGCGGGGTGTCGACGGTGCAGGCCGCGGCGATGTTGTTGGAGATTCCCCGCCAGTAGCTCTGCAGGTTGCCGACCACGAAGCGGACACGCGCGTCGATGTCGATGGGGATGTCGAGCCGCTCCAGCCGCGGGCCGCGCACGGTGACCCCGTAGCGCTGCAGCACGTACCAGGTGATGGGGTTGATCTCGAAGCAGTCGCCGTCGTGGTGCGGCGAACCTTCCAGCGACCATGGTCGGTGCAGCCCCGTCGCCGGCTCGACGACCAGATCTCCCCATGCGAGGTACGGCCCGTCGATGTGGGGGAGCGGCTGCCGCTCGGTCAGCAGGGCGTGCACGGTGCGCAGGCTGCCGAAGTCGTCGTCGGTGGCCGGATCGGCGGTGACGGCAACGATGTCGATGTCGCTCGTGCCCTCCACCCAGTCGCCGAGCGCATACGAACCCACCACGTACAGGCCTTCCACCAGCCCAGGAGCAGCGCTGTCGACGATGTCGAGATAGGTGCCCAGTGCCGTCGCGACGTCCATTCTTCCGACGGTATCGCGGCCGGTGTTACCGTCACCCGCCATGACGGGTCTCGATCTCCATGCCGTCGGTCACGCGGCCGACACCCTCTTCGCCGCCGATGCTTCACACGGGCTGACCCTGGCGCTGGTGGTGATGCAGCGTGGAGAGGTGGTGTTCGAGCGCTACGGCCACCAACCCGACACTGCGTTCGGGCCAGGTGGGCCGGTCACCGCCGACACCACCCTCGTCTCGTGGAGCATGGCCAAGAGCATCACGCACGCAGCGGTGGGCGTGCTTGTCGGCGAAGGACGGCTGCAACTCGACGCACCCGCACCCGTGGCGGGTTGGGCAGGTACGCCCAAGGAGCGCATCACCCTGCAGCACCTGCTCGACATGATGCCGGGGCTGGAGTTCGTGGAGGATTACGTCGACGCCGGCATCAGCCACTGCATCGAAATGCTCTACGGCAGTGGCCAACACGACATGGCTGCCTACGCCGCGGCGCTGCCGCTCGTGCACGAGCCGGGCACCGTGTGGAACTACTCCAGCGGCACCACCAACATCGTGGCTCGCATCGTGGGCGACGTGGTGGGTGGCGGGCGCGCCGGCATGGAGGCATTTCTGAGCGAGCGCATCTTCGGGCCATCGGGCATGCACTCGGCGATTCCCAAGTTCGACGAGGTGGGCACGTTCGTCGGCTCAAGCTTCGTGTACGCCACCGCCCGCGACTTCGCCCGGTTCGGCGAGTTGTACCGGCTCGACGGAGTGGGGGCCGACGGCACGCGAGTGCTGCCCGCCGGGTGGACCGACCACGCCCGCACACAGGTGGCCACCGACCCCGAGAGTGGGTTCGGGTACGGCGCCCACTGGTGGCTGTGGCCACAGTTCCCGGGCAGTCTCGCCTGCCACGGCTACGAAGGCCAGTACACCCTGGTGGTGCCCGACCGTGAGTTGGTGGTGGTGCATCTGGGCAAGTGTCCCGCCGACGTGCGGCCGCAGGTGAACGAGGTGTTGGCCGACATCGTCACGGCTGCCTCAC